>QHOK01000242.1:2823-4853 GCA_003218755.1 Verrucomicrobiota bacterium | reverse complement strand
TTCGCGTGCGCTCCAGAGCCAACACATGCATGTGTTGAGATCTTCTGCTGCTGCCGATGATCAAATTAAGATGCGTCGAACCTATTGCTCCGCTCCAGCGCTAATTCGACTTCCAAATTTTCGCGGTCGCGACCGATGCTCGCCACAGCGGTGAGCTTGTCGCCAGCGCGAAAAATCACGGAAGCGTCTTTTGATTTTAAATCGCCCGACACAAGCGCGCAATCACCGCCGCTGCCGTGGCCGACGTAGCGGATGTGAAGATCGAAATGATTGCTCCAGAAAAATGGCGGGACGACGAACGGCTCGCGCGCGCCGAGAATGTTGCGTGCCGCAGTCTGCCCCTGCCGCTCGGCCACCACCCAGTGCTCGACGCGAATCCGCCCTGCGCGCGGATCGGGCCACCGCGCGATATCGCCGGCGGCAAAAATTCCCGTGACGTTTGTTTCCAGAAATTCATCGACGAGAACGCCATTGTCAGTGGCGATGCCCGCCTTTTCGGCCAGCGCGAGGTTTGGTCGAACGCCGATTCCCACGACCACCAGGTCGCAATCCAAAATCGTTCCGTCATCGAGCTGCACGTGTTGATCTTGTATGAGCGCCGGCGTCCGCCCGAGATAAAATTTCACGCCGTGGGCTCCATGAGTTTCCCGAATTAAGTTGCCCAGTTCGTTTCCGAGAACTTTTTCCAGCGGCAGCGATTCTTTTCCGACCACTGCGACTTCCAGTTTGCGCTCTCGTAGCGACGCCGCCACTTCCAGGCCGATGAAGCTTGCGCCGATGACCACCGCGCGTTTGGCGTTTTTCGCCATCTCGATGATGCGCCGACTGTCGGCCAGAGTTCGCAAATAACAAACGTGCGGCAAATCGTCGCCGGGAATTGTCAGGCGCACAGGCTCAGCGCCGGTCGCCAGCAACAGCGCGCCATAGCCCAACGAACTGCCATCCGAAAGCGTGACCTGTTTCTTTTTCGGATCGATGGCCGTGACCGAAGTCGTTGCAAGCGTATCGATTTTTTGCTCGCGATAAAATTCGGGTGGGCGCAGCGGAATCCATTCCTCCGGGGCAGCGCCGGCGAGATAATCTTTCGAAAGATTTGGACGGTCGTAAGGCAAAAATTCGTCCGCGCCGATCAACGTGATCGGACCGCCGTAACCTTCGCGCCGCAACATTTCCGCCGCGGCGCTGCCGGCAGCGCCCGCGCCTACGATCACCACGCTTGCTGGCGACGCTTTCGGCTTGCGCGCCGGTTTTTTGTCGATCTTGCCGGTCACAAAAACCCGCTCGCCACGTTTCTCGATCTTCCAGCACGACACGTCGTTCAAAGCCGGCGCAGCAATCGCTTCACCCGTGCGCAGATCGAACCGCGCGTGGTGCCAGGGACAGCGCACAGTGCAGTCGACCATCAAACCTTTGGCCAGCGGCCCGCCGTAATGCGTGCACGTTGCGCCAATGCCAAAAATTTCCTTGCCTCGTCTGGCCGCCAGAATGGCCTCGCCAAATGCGTGGCCTAAGAGCATTTCTCCATCGGGCAGCTCATCAATGTTACATCCCTTTTCGAAATCAGGACCTTCTAACTCGCCAGACGCTTCAGCCATAAAATTCTTTCGTTAGTTCACATTGGAATCGCATTGAAATCACACCGCGCGCGTTCCCATGTCATTCATTCGGAGGTGCATGCAACCGCGGTACACATCCGACGCGATTGGATTGTAAGAACATCGAACCGATAGGAGGACATCATGCTTGGAGTAGCTGTTGTGTTATTCGCGTTGGCTGCGCTGCTCGGGATTACCCTGGCAGCAAAGCATCTCAAGAAAAAAGATGCGCCGATTTCGCTGGCGCTGGTGCATGGCTTAGCGGCGGCAGTGGGGTTGGTGCTGTTGATCATTGCTGTCGTGCAGATGTCGTCGGCCGGTCCTGCGGGTGTCGCGCTGGCGATCTTTGTGATCGCCGCGCTGGGAGGGTTTGTGCTGTTCGCAATGCACCTGATGAAGAAAACGCTGCCCCCGGGGCTCATTGTCGTGCATGGC
>QHOK01000242.1:0-2786 GCA_003218755.1 Verrucomicrobiota bacterium | reverse complement strand
CGCGCTGTGCTCGCGATTATCTCACCTCCGGCTCTGCCGGTCCGCTCTTGGCGCCTGAAAGCAAGTCAACACGAATGATTGGATCCTCCGGTAGCATGATTGGCCCTTCCCAGCGGAGAAAGCCGGCTGGCGCAGGATTGGTGAGCCAAATTTTTGTGTCGTGCACATTCACAAATAATTTCGCGATTATGGAAAGTTCCGGATGAATGATGAAGCGATCGCCTTTGAGCAGTCTTCCGGACATCCTCATACGATCGAGCCCTCCGTAAGAAGTTGTCACCGTCACAACTTGTGGTGTCAGTGAGGGGAATGGCGAAAAACCAACCGCCTTAAGCTGAACTTGTTCGCCACCGAGTAGTCGCTTCCGCAGATTACTCAGCGCGATAGAAAACCCGAACCCGGCAAACGTCCGGCCCGGTTCGACGTCAATCTTTTTTGACACGTCCTTGCTGTCTTTGCGGATGTGCGCACTGGCCATTCCCGAAAGAAAATCCGCGGCGAATTCGCGCTGCGACGCTCCATTTTTGGACTCTTTCCAGGACCATTTTTCCTGCGTCAACGCCGGCTGTTGCTGAAATTGTGCCTGTTCCTCATAGACGTCACCGTCGGAAAACTTGTAGGTGATAACGACATGCAGCCGCTTGTTCTCTATCCATTGCCGGAATTCTCCATCGGCCAGTTTCTTGCCGTTGATGTCGCACAATCCGGGATAGCCGTGCGCAGCGCCCGCTGGCTCTGTTACTTCGATTGTGGAAGCTGATAGGCTGAGGCATTCGACAGCAACAAGCAAGAAAAGCGCTACCAGCTTTGGTTCGGCTAGCATACCTGTACAACATCGCGACGCGATGCAGAGACGGCGGCACTGGATCAGCGCCGCGTTCTCCGATTTGGTAACGCGGCAGTTACCTGTTCCTCGCCCTCCGTCTTGAAGCTGTAGGCCGAATCGCCTCGTATTCAGCTTATTTGCGGATCAATTCAAACAGCACCGCGGCGTTTCTCGGTAGGCGCAGCATTTTTGCCGAGACAGGGATTAATGCGACCAAATATCCCACCGTCGGCGAAACATTTACAAACCAACTCAAAAGGAAGTCGTCATGTGGGCACCCGCAAGTTTCAAAGGTCATCCATTTCATCCGATCATTATTTCTGGGTGGCTCGGCGGCGAACTTGTTTACGTCCGCGGAGTGGCTGTGAAACAACCGCCCGATCAAGGCATCTGACCAGCCGCCATTGATGTCGATCTTGCGGATGTCGATCTTTACTTGACTATGGCGAATACAATCGCGGCGACGAGTGCGATCCCAGCGATGATGAGCGCAAGCCGGCCACGATGTTTGCTCATCCACCATTGAGCGCTGTGCGATTTCGCGCGCGAGTCGAAATCGCCGTGTGCGCCATGATCGCCCGCGACCGGTTCCCATAAATTATGCGCGCGATTTGGATCCTCTGAACCGTCGTATTGCTGCGATTCATAGCCGGTACGCGCGAGAAAATGATCGCCCAACCCAGGCGCTATTTTGTTTCCAACGATCGCTTTTGCTGATGGCCACCCGACATAAAATTCGCGACGTGAATGATGCGCTGCAAAATAAATCGCTTCCGCCGCAAGTTCCGGCTGAAAAATCGGGGGAACCGGTTGTGCTTTGCGCGGCAGGCGGCTCTTTACCCAACCAAACTGCGGCGTGTTGAGCGCGGGAAGCTGCAGCATTGTTACACGCACCTTGCTCTTATCGTGAATCAATTCGCAGCGCAGCGACTCGGTGAAGCCTTGCATCGCGTGTTTGGCCGCGCAGTAGGCCGATTGCAATGGAATGCTGCGATAGGCCAGCGCGGAACCGATCTGAACAATCACACCGCGGTCGCGTGGCAACATTCGTTTCAGCGCAGCGAGCGTGCCGTGGACGCAACCGAGATAGGTGACTTCTGTAACGCGGCGAAATTCTTCCGGCGTCATCTCTTTGATCGGCGAAAAAACAGAGACCATCGCGTTGTTAATCCAGATATCGATCTCACCAAGCTCGGCCTCGATCTGTGTGGCTGCGGCTTCGACCTGATCGGCGTGCGCAACATCGACAATCACTACCAGAGCTCTGCCGCCCAACTCTTCCACTTCTTTACGCGCCGCTTCCAATCCGTCGCGCCCTCGCGCAAGCAACGCGACGGGCGCGCCTTTTTTTGCGAACTCTAGGGCGGTCGCGCGCCCGACGCCGGCCGACGCGCCAGTGATCACCACCGTCTCGATTGCAGCATTCATTGATTCAGTTTCCACCACTCCGATACTTATGTCGGATGATATGCTGTTAGCGGTTTTCTCTTCGCATCAAATCTCACGGCAATCATGAGTGCGACGGTCGCCAAAATTCAGGACTATGCGGTCATCGGTGATGGACGATCCGGCGCGCTCATTTCGAATCGCGGTTCGATTGATTGGCTATGCTGGCCACGCTTTGACAGCGCTTCGATTTTCGCCGCGCTTGTCGATCCACAGATCGGTGGCGCTTGGAGCATTCGTCCCGCGCAAGGCTCGAATTTTTCTCGCCGTTACATTAACAAGACGAACGTTATCGAAACAACGTTCTCCAACGCATCCGACAAAGTTGTCCTCACCGATTTCATGCCGGTCGCTTCCGAGGAACAGAAAAGACAGATGCTCTGGCCCGAACACGAACTCGTCAGGCACGTCAAATGCGAGTGGGGCGAAATGGAACTGATCGTCGATTTTAATCCCCGACTCGATTACGGCCGCGTTTGTCCTGAGATTAAAAACGCCCGCAAACTCGGATGGA
>QHOK01000271.1 GCA_003218755.1 Verrucomicrobiota bacterium | reverse complement strand
AATGCAGGAGCAAATGACGAAAACGCAGGCTGAGCTTGAGAAACAAACTATCGAAGTGAGCGCTGGTGGCGGGAAGGTGAAAGTGACCGCGAACGGCGCGGGAGATATCATCGCGATCAAGATCGACAGGGAAGTCGTCGATCCAGACGACGTCGAGTTTCTCGAGGAAGTGCTACTCAGCGCCGTGAAACAAGCTGTCGAGCAAGGCAAAGCTCTTGCGCAGTCCGAGATGAGCAGGATCACCGGCGGCCTCGGCGGCTTGTTGTAGAGGCGCTTGTGCCAAGCGCTTATTGGTCCGGCGTTTGACACAAACGCCGCTACACCTCAACGAATCTCGCTCGCGCCGAAGTAGGGCTGCAATTTTTCGGGAATCCGGATCGAGCCGTCGGGCTGTTGATGATTCTCGATGAGCGCCGCAAATAATCTGGGCAATGCCACGCCGGAGCCATTTAACGTTTGGCAGAACCGGTTTTTCCCATCGCGATCTTTGAACCGAAGCTGCATCCGCCGCGCCTGGAAGTCCTCGCAGTTTGAGCAACTTGATACTTCCAGATAAGCATCTTGTCCCGGCGACCAGACTTCAATGTCGTAGCTCTTAGCCGACGCAAAACCCAAATCGCCGGTGCAAAGCTCGACCACTCGATAATGCAAGCCGAGCAGTTGCAACACGCGTTCGGCGTTCGCCGCGAGCGATTCAAGTTCTTCGTACGATTTCTCAGGCGTTGTGATTTTCACCAATTCCACCTTATCGAATTGGTGCACCCGAATGATCCCACGTGTCTCGCGCCCCGCCGCTCCTGCCTCCCGCCGGAAACACGGCGTGTAGGCAACGAACTTTTTCGGAAGATCGGCAACGCTGAGGATCTCCTCACGATAGAGATTTGTTAGCTGGACTTCCGCAGTCGGCGCAAGAAAAAGCTGATTCTCTTCCAAGCCGTACATGTCGGCTTCGAACTTTGGGAGCTGCGATGTGCCAATCATGCAATCGCGCCGGACTAAAAATGGTGGGCTAACCTCGACGTAACCGTGCTCGCGCGCATGCAGGTCGATCATGAAATTGATGAGGGCGCGTTCCAGTCTTGCGCCGGCACCCGTGAAACAAATAAAACCGCTCCCGCTGAGTTTTGCCGCCCACTCGGGATTGAAAAGATTCAGGCTTGTGCCGAGCGCAACGTGATCGGCTGGCTTGGTGAGTCGGGGTTTCTCGCCCCAACTGCGAACGACCCGATTTGCGCTCGGGTCTTTGCCAATTGGAACGCTCGCATGCGGCAAGTTCGCAATTTGAAGAAGCAAATTGTTTTGCGCCGCCTCGGCAGCCGCCGTTCGTGCATTAAGATCGGCAATCTGATCGCCGATTTGGCGAACACGTTGCTCAAGCTCGTCCGTTACTTCGCCGCTCGACCGCCTTCTGCCAATCTCCTTGCTCAACCGATTACGGTCGGCGTTCAATTGTTGCAGCGCCGTTTGGAATTGCCGGCGTTCCGCATCCATACGCACGACCTCATCGATTTTCGCTTCATCGCCGCCGCCGCGCGTGGCCAACCGCGCACGCACAAAATCGGGCTTCTCCCGAATCAAACGGATGTCGAGCATGGCGGAGTATGAATGACCAATGACGAATGTCGAATAACGAAGGAAAGACGAAGTTCAAAGGACAAAATGGAAGCCGCCGCACTCTTTGTATTTTTTGTCATTCGTCATTAGTCATTCTTTCGAGCTTCGACATTCGTCATTCGTCATTTCGATCTGGGGCTCCAGCTCACGCGTGACATTTGATTCCTTCGCGCGGATATTTCGCCGTGGCGAAATTAGATCTAGTTGCTGTTGCTCTCGGTCTGGCCGCGCTCGCCGGCATCAATCTTTACCTGACCGTTTTCGTTACCGGACTCGCCATCCATTTTCACTGGATCACTCTGGCGCCACAGTATCAATCGCTGGAAGTCCTCGGCAACCCGTGGATCATCACGGTCGCTGGTGTTCTCTATTTCCTCGAATTTTTCGCCGATAAAATCCCATGGGTAGATTCTATCTGGGACGCGGTCCACACCATTATTCGTCCGATCGGCGGCGCCTTGCTCGCAATTCAGGTGCTCGGCCATCCAAGTCCGGCGTTGACTGTTATCGTCGCATTGCTCGCCGGTGGCACGAGCCTCGTTGTGCACACCGCAAAGGCAGCGACGCGTCTGGCCAGCAACACATCGCCGGAACCATTTTCGAACATTGGGCTAAGTCTG
>QHOK01000145.1 GCA_003218755.1 Verrucomicrobiota bacterium | reverse complement strand
ATAGTCAGAAAAATCGGCTGGTGCGCATTTTTCTTGCCACCGCTTGGCAACAATTTTTCAATCAAGTAAATAAACGGCCGGAAATGAATTTTAATGGAGCCGCCTCCCGGGCGGGTGTGGGCCTAACAGCGCATCAGAGAGAGTTCACGGAAAACCAAAAGAACGAAAGAAAATGAAATTATGAGAAATCTTTGCTCGGAACTCGAACCGGCAATCCGGAATTGCGGCGATTTCTCCTTAACAGGCTAGCCTAATTTTTTCACTCGGCTTCGTCAAACGGATTGAATCAGGCGAAGCGTATTTCTCGGTTAGTCCTTCGCTTTTCCCGGACCCGAGATCTCAAAATCAACTCAGCGGGAGAAAGGAAGAAAAGAAAAAACTTGAATTCATTGATCCAATTCCAAGCTGGTTGATTCCGGCCTTTCCCCGCCTCTCCCCTGCTAAATGGGAGAGGAGCCAAGGGCGCCATCCGTGTGATCCGCGCACCCTGCTCTTTCCCCCCTCAAAAAAAGTTTAATTTTTTCTTCTTGACACCGCATCTGCATTTTGGCAAAACGCGTGTAACGGCCAGAAATGAGTCTCGAGGGAGGACAGGGGGGAATCAGGGAAAGGCCAAAACAAATAAAAAAAAAGAAAAATTAAGCTTATGAAAAATCGCCTCAAAATATTCACAACGATCCTGTCCGTGCTTGCCTGCTTTGGGCTTTTGTCCCAATCGCAAGCGGGGACCGACCGTGGCAATGGCAACACCTCCGATGGGTTCAACGCCCTTAACCTCCTAGGCACCGGCGCGTTCAATACTGCGGAGGGGTGGTTCTCGCAAGGGTTCCTGACGAGCGGCAACTTCAATACCGCTATCGGCGCGGGATCACTAGACATCAACAACGGGGATCTCAATACCGCAGCCGGTACTGCAGCGATGTTGCTCAACATCTCTGCCACATCGAACGTGGCCGTTGGAGCCAATGCGCTGGAGTTTAATGACTTCACCGCAACCTCGCCCTCAACTGCTAACAACAATACCGCCGTTGGCGATCTGGCGCTCTTTCAAAACCTCGATGGCGGGAACAACACCGCCGTGGGTGCTAGTGCGCTAGTGTCTAATGACATTACCGGAAACGGCTTTGCCAACGACAATACCGCAGTTGGTGTTGATGCGCTGTTCCTTAACGCTGATGGCAACCGCAACTGCGCGTTCGGCTCAGGGGCGCTGTTCTTAAACCAAGTGTCGGGCAACGCCAGCAACGCCTTCGGCTTCGAGGCGCTATTCAACAACGACAGCGATGCTGCAGGCCTCGGCCTATTCAACAACGCCTTTGGCTGGGAAGCGCTTTTCAGCAACGTCGACGGCATCGATAACACGGCCATGGGCGATGGGGCCGGATCTGGAATCACCACCAACCGCAACACGGCCATTGGTGCCGTTACGATGGAGACCCTCACCACCGCCGGTGCTGATGAGAACACAGTCGTGGGTTTCGGGACGGGTAACAACATAATAGGCGGTTCGGGTAACATCTATCTCGGCGTACGCGCGGGCGCAGGCGTAGGTGATGAATTCGCGTTCATCCGCATCGGCGAAGTAGCCCCTCCCATTGTGTATGACACCTTTATCCAGGGCATCTTTGGCCGGACTGTTGATGCTGCTTCGGCTATGTTTACGTTCACCGACAGTGACGGAAAGGTCGGCACCGTGCTTTCGTCCCGGCGCTTTAAGCACGACATTAAAGCAATGGACAAGGCCAGCGAAGCCATTCTGGCTCTCAAACCAGTGGCCTTCCACTACAATAACGACAAGAAAAACACGCCGTGCTTTGGTTTAATCGCCGAGGATGTGGCCGAGGTAAACCCGGCCTTGGTGGTCCCCGATAAGGAAGGCAAACCCCTGACCGTCCGCTACGATCAGATCAACGCGATGTTGCTCAACGAGTTCCTCAAAGAGCACAAAAGAGTCGAGGCACAGCAGGCCAGCATCAGCCAACTGAAAAGCGAAATGCAGACCATGGTTGCGCAGCTGAAAGAGCAGGCCGCTCAAATCCAAAAAGTGAGCGCCCAGCTTGAAGTGAACAAACCTGCGCCGCAAGTGGTCGTTAATAAACCGTAAAGCTGCGATGTAGAGACGCCTCGCGTGCCAAGCACCGAGGCGATTTGGAAAGGCGTTCGCCCCGGGCGGCGAACGCCTTTACCGTTTCGGCTCGTCGCGCCGGGCTTGTTAAGTTTGCCGAAGATTGGCCTATCAAGGCGAGATCGTTTATATCGACCGCGCGTAGCATATAGAGGCGCGTGTCCTCACGCGCATTCGGAAGGATTTGCGGCTGAGGACAGGCCGCCTCTACAACTCCGTTCCCGGGATAGCATTGGTCCTGGGCGCGTCGGCTAGTCAAAAGGGAATGCGAACAATTTCACCTTGATAAGGCCAAAACTCCGGCGTGTCGCAGAGCTTTGCTCACACAGGATTCTGTCGCACGTATTCCCATTTTTCAGTTGTAGGGGCGCGTGTCTTCACGCGCATTTCGGAAAGATTTGCGGCTGGGGACAGCCGCCTCTACATCTAGATCCGTGATCAAGGGACGGCCGCCGCGTTTACCACATATTTTTCAATCCTACTACGCGCCCTTGTTTTTCGTGACCGTATGCACATTGCACCGCCGCAGATTTCCTTCTTTGAAAACAGCGCAGGCGACTCTGGTGGTCTATGGGACCCGAGCAATCTCAGAGTTCAATGTCGCACTGGGCCGATATGTTATTATGCCTGACCATCTGCATTTCTTCGTTCGGGGCGATCAAAACTTTGTCCTTGGTAACTGGGTCAAGGGACTCAAGCGAGCGATATTGAAGGCCTTTCCAAACGAAAAAGATCACTCCCTATGGCAGCCCGGTTTTTTCGATCACCTATTGCGAAACAATGAAAGTTACGCACAAAAATGGGATTACGTTCGGCAGAATCCCGTACGCGCCGGGCTTGTTAGGTTTGCCGAAGATTGGCCTTATCAAGGCGAGAGCGTTTATATCGACCGCGCGTAGCATGTAGAGGCGCGTGTCCCCACGCGCAGGCGCGGGCCGAGAATGCGGCCGAGGACAGGCCGCCTCTACAACTCCGTTTCCGGGGATAGCATCGATTTGGTCGCTTCCAGCGTAAAGTTTCGTTTGACTAGCCAGTGGCCTTCCGTTTCTTGCTCCGAATTACGGAAACCAATTACAGTTTACTCCTGATATGAAAAAGATTTTTGTCCTTTCGATCCTCATCTCTTTTGCAATGGTTTCCTCCTGCCAAAAACAAAGTTCGACCGCTGAACAACAACTTGCTCAACGGAAAGCGGAGCTGGACGCACGCGAGAAGGCATTAGATGAAAGAGAAAAAGCATTGGCCGAAAAGGAAAAAGCCACAGCGAGCGCCCGCACGATTCTCCCCAACCTTCAGTCGCCGGGCCAGGTTCGCGACCCTGCGCAGGTGAAAGCGGAAGGAGACGCTGAGACCTCCGCGAAGGTCAAGAAAATACAACAGCTTCCCGCCGAGGTTCAGGCCCTGATGCCCGACCCCGCGCAGGTGCAAGCGCAAAGAGACAGGATAATACAAGGGCGAAGACAGCGTGGGCTGGAAGAACCCAGAATGAAAATCGATGCGGCAAAAAGAGGAAATATACGTGCAATGTCCCCAGAACAATTAGAAAGAATAAGAGTGGAAACGGCCAAAAAAAATGCAATGTCTGCCGGCGCAGCACCTCCTGCTGCTGCATCTCCTGAGGCGGAGACCACTTCGCCAAGTCCGTCGCCCACGCCGCAATAAATCCGAGCCGCTAGCTTGTCCCGGAAATGTGTTTTGCTGTCGGACTTGCGCCGGGGATTTCTCCTTCGCGCTGGCGTTTACCTTTTAACCGCGCTGATTTTCCGTGAACTAATGACGCGCCACGATGCACGGCTCTCTGTCATGCGCGCATTTTCATTCTCTGAAATGCGCGATCTTGCGGTGCGCGCTGGTTGGGAAAATTTCCAGCACGGAAAATTTCACTTCGCCCGGCAGGCGATTTGGTTGGGCGGATGACCCAAACACGGCCTTCACGATTTTGCATTCGAAGCCGTATTAGAGATCAGCAGCAAATACGGCCATTTGATCCCATGAGCAGGCGGAACTTCGTTTCGGATGGCCTTCGGGGTGGTAATTGCCTTCAACGTTGAGTAGATTGCGGGGTTACCCGCACCCAGTCGGATGAGCTTTGTTAAACATGCGCCTGCTGGCGCGCATCGGCGCAAAAGGACTTTAGTCACCACGCAACGGCGCGCAGCCCTTCCTCCGCTCACACCGGCCTTGGTCAACGCCATGGTCGCTATTTTTCTTCTCGTAATTGTCTGGATCGCTTTTGGTCAGGCGCTTGGGCAGGAGTTCGTAAGTTACGACGATCAGCGTTACGTCGTCCAGAATCCATGGGTTACAAATGGTCTTACGCTAGGCGGGATTCAATGGGCGTTCACCCACGTGCATGCCAGTAACTGGCACCCGCTCACTACGATTTCGCACATGCTGGATTGCCAGCTGTACGGCTTGCAACCGTGGGGGCACCACCTCACTAACATCTTACTGCATGCCGCAGCGGCTATCCTTTTGTTTTTCGCCCTCCGGAAGCTGACGGGTGCTCTCTGGCCCAGCCTGTTGGTGGCGGCAGTCTTTGCTGTTCATCCGCTGCGCGTCGAGTCGGTGGCCTGGGTGTCGGAGCGAAAAGATGTGCTCAGCGGCGTGTTCTTCGTGTTGACCCTCTGGGCTTATGCGCGTTACGCGCGCGGCAATGGGCCTTCCTCTTTCTGGTATATAACGGTTGTAGTTCTTTTCGCCTTAGGCCTGATGTGCAAGCCGACACTGGTGACAGTGCCCTTTGTTCTGTTGCTCCTGGATTACTGGCCATTGGGCAGAACTCAGCAGCCTTGGTCCCGCGCTCCCGGGATTAGAGAGAGTCAGGGGCGGCAGAGGAGGGACACGTGGACTTGGCTGGTCATCGAAAAGCTTCCCCTGTTTGTGCTCTCAGCTGCCTCCTGCGTAGCGACGCTTCTGGCGCAGAAAGAAGCCTTGGACGCAAGCCTTAAACCGCCTCTCGGGGAGCGCGTTGGTAATGCTCTGGTCTCTTACGCTATGTACATGGGCCAGATGATTTGGCCGGCGCACCTGGCGGTCCTTTATCCGTATCCCGAAAGTAATCTGAAAATTTCACACGTAATTCTTGCGTTGCTGCTCCTGCTGATTATTTCCGTAGCCGCTTTCCTGTGGCGTAGAAAGTATCCATTCCTGCTGACAGGCTGGCTTTGGTATTTGGGGATGCTGGTCCCGATGATTGGCATTGTCCAAGTAGGATTGCAGGTGCGAGCCGATCGTTACACCTACCTGCCACAGATTGGTTTGTATCTTCTGGTCGCTTGGAGCGCGATGAAATTGTTCCAGCAATGGCGTCGCAGCCGCGTGATCCTGGCCGGCGCTGGCTTGCTTATAATAACAGCACTAATAACACGTAGCTATTTTCAGACTTCCTACTGGAAGGACACCGAAACGCTGTGGAAACATGCGACTGCCACTACCTCGAACAATTACATTGCTACCACCAACCTTGCAGAAGCCCTGTCCGAATCAGGGCGATTTGATGAAGCGATCGCTGAATGCCAAAAGGCTCTCAAAATTAAACCCGATTTTGCAGCAGCCCACAACAATCTCGGCGCAGCCTTAGTGGAAAATCAACGGGGCGGCGATGGCGCTCGCCGACAGAATGGAGCCGTTGACGAAGCGATTGTCCACTATCGACGCGCCTTGCAAATCAAGCCCGACTTCACGCAGGCCCACAGCAATCTCGGGAATGCTCTTTTGCTAAAGGGACAGGTGGACGAGGCGATTGCGCAGTTTCAAAGCGCTCTGGAAATTGACCCTAACCATGCGGAAGCCCGATATGGCCTTGGCAATGCTTTCGTCGCCGAGGGCAAATACAGTGAGTCGATAGCGGCCTACGAGACTGCTGTCCGCATACGTCCCGATTACTTCGAAGCGCATTATAATCTGGGCTGCGTCCTGGCCACGATTGGGAAGACCGGCGAGGCACTGAAGGAGTTTAACGAAGCGCTCCGAGTCGATGGAAACTCGGCGAAGGTCCATTGCACTCTAGGCTCTCTGCTGGGACGCATGGGTCATCGAGAGGAAGCGGTAGCGCATCTTGTCGAAGCGTTGCGGCTGAAGCCGGACTACAAAGACGCGAAACAGCAACTGGGTGAACTCGGTGTGCCGGTGCCGCAATAATCGCAGCCCTGGTGCGTCGATTAGCATCTTGACCTCCACTCCGGTGCTCGTCGATTCCGATGGAAGGTTGGGCACAATAGCCATCGACGGACCCGACCGGGGTGGATTTTCTCCCCTACCCACCTCACGCCAAGCCGTTCCCCAAAGGCCCAAGCAAGCTATGCTCAATCGCAAAGTTGAGAACCTGCAAGCAATCGTCACGCAGTAACAGAAACAGATAAAGAGTCTCACCGCCCAGTTCAAAGAGCAGGCCGCGCAAATTCAAAAAGTCAGCGCCCAGCTCGAAGTGAATAAGCCGGCGCCAAAAGTAGTCGTGAACAAACCGTAGATTCTGTAGCCGCGGTCGTTGACCGCGGCCCGAGATCAACGATCTCGGCTACAACATTAAGTTTCGTTTGACTAGCCAGTGGCCTTCCGTTTTCTTGCTCCGAATTACGGAAACCAATTACAGCTTACTCCTGATATGAAAAAGATCTTTGTCCTTTCGATCCTCATTTCTTTTGCGATAGTTTCCTCCTGCCAAAAACAAAGTTCGACCGCTGAACAACAACTTGCTCAACGAAAAGCGGAGCTGGACGCACGCGAGAAGGCATTAGATGAAAGAGAGAAAGCATCAGATGAAAGAGAGAAAGCATTGGCCGAAAAGGAAAAAGCCACAGCGAGCGCCCGCACGATTCTCCCCAACCTTCAGTCGCCGGGCCAGGTTCGCGACCCTGCGCAGGTGAAAGCGGAAGGAGACGCTGAGACCTCCGCGAAGATCAAGAAAATGCAACAGCTTCCCGCCGAGGTTCAGGCCCTGATGCCCGACCCCGCGCAAGTGCAAGCGCAAAGAGACATGAGAATACAACAGCGACTCAGCCAAGGGCAGCGTGCGCGGGAAGAACACAGAATGAAACGCGATGCGGCAAAAAGCGGAAATATACGTGCAATGTCCCCAGAACAATTAGAAAGAATAAGAGTGGAAACGGCAAAAAAAAATGCAATGTCTACCGCCGCAGCACCTCCTGCTGCTGCATCTCCTGAGGCAACAGCACCTCCTGCTGCCGCATCTCCTGAGGCGGAGGTTACTTCGCCAAGTCCGTCGCCCACGCCGCAATAAATCCGAGCCGCTAATTACGCGCCTCGGCCAAAATTGACCAATGAATTTGCGCGTCGCGCTATACGCCGGCGGGCAAGTGGTCGTGAACAAACCGTAGATTCTGTAGCCGCGGTCGTTGACCGCGGCCCGAGATCAACGATCTCGGCTACAACAAATAAAGAGCCGTCACGCTTTATCAGCGTGAAGGCTTTTTGTTTTTGGTTCGAGGGCTTCGTCCGGGATCACCGACCCGGGCTATAGCTTGCAGCAAGGAGCAATAGTGGCGGCGACCGACTTTGCCAACGCGTCGAGGGCTACGCGTTCCACCTTCGCGTGCATTGGGCGAATCGGCGGCCCGTCTGGACTTGCGCCTGATTCGTTCCTCCGGGATGATGCAGGTGCATGGCTGCAACGCTGGAGCAAACCGGGACGAACGTGATCACGCCGCGTTCCGCTTTCATTCTGCGGTTCGTCAGCACGATCGCGCTTTGGACAGTCGCGCTGCTGATCATGTTTTCCGGATACGAGATCTTGTTTTGGCTGTTGATCAGCGTGTTCGGAATGATTGGGCTGCTGGAATTTTACCGGATGCTCGATCACAAGGGCCTGCCGAATTTCAAAATCACCGGAATGATCTGCGGCGCAGTAATGCTCGCCGGCAGTTTTTATTACTTTTCCAAAATCGGGCCGGCGGGATCGTACGATTTCGAAGTTGCCGTCCTGCTTTTTTTCCTGCTGACCGTCTTCGGGCGACAACTGTTTGCGCGCCTTCGTCACGATGAGCCATTGCAAACGATGGCTTACACGTTGTTCGGTCTGCTTTACGTCCTTTGGCTCTATAATTTCATCACCAAAATCGTTTATCTCACTCCACGTTCGAGCGGCGGCCAGCTGACGGGACAATTCTACGTCTTATACCTGATCGCAGTCACAAAGTTTGCAGACATGGGCGCTTATCTGACCGGCAGCGCGATCGGACGGCATCTGATGGTGCCGCATATCAGCGGCAAGAAAACTTGGGAAGGATTTTTTGGCGCGATTGTTTTTGCGCTGCTGTGCAGCTTGGCACTGTTTAAACTGATGCCTGGCCATTTGCCGGCGCTGACCTGGACGCACGCGACGATCCTCGGGTTGCTACTTGGATTCGCCGCAGTGCTCGGCGACCTCGCTGAATCAATCATCAAGCGCAGCACTGACGTAAAGGACTCGGGGAATTTGCTCCCCGGAATTGGCGGCGCGCTCGACCTTTTGGATAGTCTCCTTTTCACCGCGCCGCTGTTGTTTTTCTACCTCCGGCTGGTGATTCGGGTGCCGTAGAGAATTCTGACAGAATCAACAGAATGGACAGAATCCAAGAGGAGCCCAAACATTACGACTTGTGGGGTGAAGTAATCGGCGCGGCAATGAAGGTGCATTCGACTCTTGGGCCGGGGTTTCTCGAATCGGTTTATCAAAACGCGTTTGATTTGGGAGCTGCGAAAAACCGGATTGCAAGCAGAAGCAGAGAGGCCAATCAGCGTGTATTACGACGGGCAGCTAGTTGGTGCGTTTACCGCCGATTTGTTGGTAAACGACCGACTGGAATTTAAGAAAAAGTTCCGAGTTCGAAAACAAGAGTCCGTATCTCTGTAAACTATTTTGTTAATTCTGTTCATTCTGTCGAAAGATGAAACGTAAGCGGGTTGTCATTCTGGGCGCGACCGGCTCGCTCGGCGAGAGCGCACTGAAGGTGGCGCGCGACATTCCGGAACGGATGGAAATCATTGGGCTCGCCGCGAACAGCAACGCAGAAAAACTAGCCGCGGCTGCGAATGAAACACGCGCGGCATTTGTTTCCCTCGTCAATGAAACGAAGATCGACATCCTCCGGCGCGCGCTCGAGTACAAGCCGCGAATTTTCACTGGCGAAGAGGGACTGCGTGAGATCGCCTGTCTAACCGATGCCGACATGGCGCTGGTGGCGATTGTCGGCACGGGCGGCTTGCGGCCAGCGCTCGCCGCGATTGAAGCGGGGAAAGATCTCGCCGTAGCGAGCAAGGAAATCTTAGTCATGGCGGGC
>QHOK01000270.1 GCA_003218755.1 Verrucomicrobiota bacterium | reverse complement strand
GTGACCACGCGCCGATTTTTTTGGCAATTCGTCCGCGGACTCCGTTCGCTTCAATCCTTCCGGCGTCAGCTCAAAGGCCCACGCGATGATGAGCGCGATCGGAAAACCAAACGCAATCACTGCGACGAAAACTTTCATCGTCCACGGCGGCGCATCGAACGTAGGAAACAAGATCGATGCCGCTTGCAGCAGCAGCCATGCGACGACTGCGTAGGCGATCGCGACTTTGTAAACATTGCGCCGCCTCAGCTCGGCGAAGAAGTTATTTGGATTCACTCTGCGCGCCTGCACGAAGCGCTCGTCACGGCAGCATTCTACCTTGACACGCCTGACTTGAAAAGCGCGTGCAACTTCCAAAACGATCGGTGAAAACCGACAGGCTGGCGAAGCAGCCCCCGCTAAGACCTATAAAGGGCGAGGCGGCAAGGTGGAACACCTTCGAAAACCAAAAGGCAAATCTGCGGCTATCACGGCCGCCACTACACCAAGACATTCGCTTGCAAAGCCTGTTCACGACGGAACAGTTGCCAGCAATGCCCGGCGACGTTGAGAAATTGCATTCGAAAATTGAGCGGACGGTTGCTGACGGACAACTGATGGAATCGGCGGCGAACAATATTCGCACGCTGCTGGCTGGAGCGCCGTCGGACCTTTATTTGCGCGCTGTCGACGAACTCGTCGACTCCAGCGAATGGTCAGAATTAAACGATCGCTTTTACCAGACGCTTGCGTTTGGGACAGGTGGTATTCGCGGACGCACGATTGGAAGAATTGTAACGAAAGCGGAGCGTGGCAATTCGCACGGAGATCAACGGCCGGAATTCCCGTGCGTCGGCACGAACGCGATGAATTTCTTCAACATCAGTCGCGCGACCCAGGGACTGGTTGCATACCTACACGATTGGAACCGGCGCGAGAAAATTTCAGTAAAGCCGAAAATCGTGATCGCGCATGACCCGCGTTTTTTCTCAAAGGAATTCGCTGAACTCGCTGCCAAAGTTGCCTCGCAAAATGGTTGCGACGCGTTCGTGTTCGACGGACCGCGTTCGGTGCCGGAGCTTTCGTTCGCTGTTCGCTATCTCAAAGCGAACGCGGGCATCGTGATAACGGCGAGTCACAATCCGCCGCATGACAACGGCTATAAGGTTTACTTCAGCGACGGGGCGCAAGTCATCGAACCGTACGCGAGCGGGATTATTGCAAAAGTAGATGCGATCACGTCCGAAAGCTTCACGCCGCTGCCGAAGGATCGACAAGGAAAAGTGAGAATGCTCGGCAAAGAAATCGATCAAGCGTACATGCAGCGGCTAGAAACATTGATTCTCGATCCGCAGATTATTCGCGAGGCGAAATCGCTGCGTATCATCTACACGCCACTACATGGAACTGGCAGGGTAATCATCAAACCGATGCTGAAGCGGCTCGGTTTCAATTTCCAGGTCGTGCAAGAGCAGGACGGTTTCAATGGCCGATTCCCGACGGTGAAATCGCCAAACCCGGAAAATGCCGAGGCGTTAACGATGGCGATCAATCTCGCTCAAAAGGAAAACGCCGACCTTGTTGTGGCCACCGATCCGGACTGCGACCGCATGGGCGCGGCGGTTCGGGCTGCGCCTGAGACAGGCGCCACTACACCAATGAAATTGCTAACCGGGAATCAAATCGGCTCGCTCCTTGCCTACTATCGTACCAAGACGCTGTTTGATCAGGGCGTCCTCAACAAGGAAAACGCATCGCGCGCCGTGATCATCAAAACGTTTGTCACGACCGATCTGCAAAAAGCGATTGCGGAACATTACGGTTTGCGCTGCGTCGAAACATTGACCGGCTTCAAATACATCGGTGCGAAACTGGCCAAGTACGAACGCGCAATCCCCGAAGAGATGCGACAGAATTATGTGGATCTTACGGAAGAAGAAACGCGGCAACTTCGTCTCGATCATTCTTCTTTTTACGTTTTCGGCGGCGAAGAGAGCTACGGCTATAGCGGCGCCGACTTCGTTCGCGACAAGGACGGCAACGGCGCGGTGATGATGTTTTGCGAAGTGGCCGCTTATGCGAAGTCGCGCGGCCAAACAGTCGATCAATTGCTCGACGGAATCTTCGCGATGCTGGGCTACTTCGCGGAGAAAAACGGTTCGCTCGTTTTCGAAGGAGCGGAAGGCGCAGGCAAAATTGCGCGCCTGGTCAAATCATATGCAAGCGACCCATTTTCGGAAGTGCTTGGATCGGAAGTGACCAGCATCAAAAATTTCGAGGCCGACACAATCAAGGACATCGAAGGCGACAACATTCCCAAGGAGAAAATGTCGATCTTTGAATTGGAAGATCGAACGCGGATTGCAGTGCGCCCCTCCGGGACGGAGCCGAAGATCAAATATTACCTTTTCGCGCAGTGCCGCCCTCAAAAAGGAAAGTTCAATTCCGCGGAACTCGAGCGGATTAAATTAGAAGTGGGAGAGAAACTCGATCGTCTCTGGGATTGGCTACAAAAGGATGCGCAGTCGCGTCTGCGCGGACATGAGGGTTAGAAAACAAATTCATAACTGAAATTCGCCGCACAATTTTTCTGACAAACAGGTCGGCCTTCTGTAGCGCAGGACTATTCGCTTTGCCTAAAACC
>QHOK01000256.1 GCA_003218755.1 Verrucomicrobiota bacterium | reverse complement strand
ATCGGCGGCGGTAACATCTGGCGCGGTCTCCCCGCAGCCGATCGCGGCATGGATCGCACGACCGCGGATTACATGGGCATGCTCGCGACCGTGATCAACGCGCTGGCCTTGCGGAGCACGCTTGCGGAGATGGGTGCCGAGACCCGCGTGCAAACCGCCATCGAAATGAAAAATGTCGCGGAGCCGTTCATTCTCGGTCGCGCCATACGTCATCTCGAATTGGGCCGGATAGTTATCTTTGCAGCCGGGACCGGGAACCCATACTTTTCAACCGATACGACCGCGGCGCTGCGTGCCAGTGAGATTCGGGCCGATGTCATCCTGAAGGCCACAAAGGTGGATGGCGTTTACGATCGGGACCCGAATAGCGACGCCAGTGCGAAGCGCTACGAACGCATTACTTTTACCGAAGCGCTCACGAAACGATTGCAGATCATGGATTCGACCGCGTTCAGTCTTTGCATGGACAACAAGATCCCGATCGTGATTTTCGACATGAATAAGCCGAGCAACATTCGCGATGCTGTGCTCGGAGGAAAAGTCGGGACCCTGGTTTGCGACGAACCGCAACCGAAGTAAAGATTCAGCAGCATGAGCAGAGACGACATTCTTCTGGAGGCCGAGATGGCGATGGAAAAGAGCGTCGACTACATGGTGCACGAATTTGCCGCCGTCCGTACGGGCAAAGCTTCCCCTGGGCTGGTGGAAAATGTCGATGTGCAAGCATACGGATCGACCATGAAGCTGAAGCAACTCGCGTTAATCACAACACCAGAGCCGCGTTTACTCGTTGTTCAGCCGTTCGACGCGGGCACGGTGCAGGATATCGAGAGAGCGCTGAAGGAATCGAAAATCGGGATCATGCCGGCGGTTGATGGAAAGATCATTCGACTACCGATTCCGGAATTATCGGAAGAGCGCCGCAAAGATCTCGTGCGGTCGCTCGGCAAAATGGCGGAGGAAGCGCGCGTGCGGGTGCGGGCAAACCGGCGCACGGCGCTCGACGAAGCGAAGAAACTCAAAGCCGCAGGCGAGTTAAGCGAGGACGAATTGCGCGACGTGGAAGAAGAAGTGCAAAAGCTGACCGATCGCTTTGTCAAATCCGCCGATGATCATCTCAAGCACAAAGAAGCTGAGATCATGAAGGTGTGAACGGCTGTTGCTAAAGGCACGTTCGTTCTGCAGCCACGGCGCTCTGTTGTCGTGTCGTGTGGAAACACCCCGACAGAGCGGGGCGACTACATTACAGCCGCACCAGGTCGACCAGAAACTGGCACCAAAGATAAATCATCCCGCGCCAGGAATATTTTACGTCGCCTGCTGCAGTTTGTTTGAGAACTCCCTTGTGGATGTTGTGCGCGATTTGGTCGCGCAGATCGTTTTCCATTTCCGTTTGAATCCGCTCTTCGTCGAGCGCATCGATTCCGTCCGCGTTTACGCCGTTTCGGCGAAGAAACTCTCGATGACTTTGATAAAGCTGCCAGAACGATTGATCCGGCCGTTGACGATTAGTACGGAAGCAGGGCGTGAGCTTTAAACCGTAAGAGAGCGGATAGTTCCACGTCGTCCAGACCGTGCCACCCTTCGCGCGCGATGAAATTCGCAGATAATAAAATGAGAGATCATGCTGTTCGTTCAGGCAGATGGCGGCCTGCGCTCGATCCCCCTCTTTATAGAACAATCGGAAAAATTGTCGATAATCCTCCCAGTCCCACCCCGCGTCGCCTACATGCACGAACCCTTCCTCCTCGATCTCACGCGTGATCTCCCTGAGCGCAGGAAAAGTATCCGATGATGGCGGACTTTTCGGCCGGAGCTGTTTTTCCTTCGGTAGCCGAAGCGCGCGAATCCGAGTAAGAATTTCCAGCCACGGCAAGAAGAGCCAGCTCACCGCAGCGGTCAGACCCAGCACCCAGCTGCCAGTAATGAAATAAACGGCGAGAAAACTGGCGACAAGAATACCGAGTGCGCCCGCTTTTTGCGAATACGAATTTGGAAAACTGCGCAAACCAACACTGAGCAGTGCCACGCCGAGCGTGAGAAAAAGGGGAAACAGCATTATGGATTGGTTAGGGATTGATTTGATGCTCGCTCAGAAATTTCTCGAGCTGATCGGTATCGAAATTGGCCAGCACCCTATCACCTGCCACGAACGTCGGGACATAAGTCTGGTCGGAAAGCTTTTTCATCTCTTCATATGCTTGTCGATCTTTGCCGATATCAACAATATTGAAGCGGTAACCTTTCTCGGTGAGATACTCCTTCGCGTCAATGCACCATGAGCACCATTCGCGACTGTAAAGCTTTAATTCCACGGTTGCTGCGGGAATAAACAGGAGCGGAGTGCGCCGTCAACAAAAGTAGAGCGTCACGTCGATGATGCCCCGGTGGATAGGCCGGTCCGTCGGGCGATGCCAATTATGTGTCGGCTCCGCCGACATTGTTTTAGTATCGAGCACGAACTGCTGGATCCCACCCGCTTCGCACGATAAGTTAGAATCAGTACGATTTTGCCCAGGCGACGCGACGCGCACTCGGCTCGCCCGTGAAAATGCAGCTGCCCGGCTCGGAGGAATCATCGAGGGGAATCACGCGGATCGTGACTTTAAGGTCATTCTTAATCTGTTCTTCGACTTCGCGGGAGCCGTTCCAGTGGGTAAGGGCAAAGCCGCCATGAATTTCGGGTTTCGCCGCATTTTTCGGAGTGAAGAAGTCGTAAAACTCCGTTTTGGAATTGATCACGCGTGTATGCTCATCGCGAAATTCTTTCGCCCGCTCGAAGAGATTTTGCTGGATCGAAGCAAGAATCTCGGATGCTCGCGAACGCAATTCCCGCG
>QHOK01000255.1 GCA_003218755.1 Verrucomicrobiota bacterium | reverse complement strand
CCTATTCGGAAATCATTGGCAAGACACTGGCGAAATTCGCGGAGACCAATCAGAAACTCGTCGCCATCACGGCGGCGATGCCGAGCGGGACAGGGCTTTCGCATTTTGCCAAGGCGCATCCGACCCGCTACTTCGACGTCGGCATCGCCGAAGAGCACGCCACGCTTTTTGCCTGTGGGTTGGCGACGCAAGGGATGACGCCGTTTCTTACGATCTATTCCACGTTTTTCCAGCGCGCCTACGACATGGCGATTCACGATATCGCCATCCAAAATCTGAACGTGAAGCTGTGCATGGACCGCGCCGGCTTAAGCGGTGACGACGGCCCGACGCACCATGGCTTGTTCGATATCGGTTATCTGCGGCATATCCCGAATTGGGTGCACATGCAGCCGAAGAATGAAGACGAATTTGTAGATATGCTCTGGACGATGGCTCACTATAATTCCGGTCCAATCGCCATTCGTTACCCGCGAGGTTCAGGACCGGGGGCAAAGATCAAACCGGAGCCGAAACTTCTCGAGATCGGTAAGGCGGAAGTCGTGCAGCACGGACGTGACGTGGCGATCTTCGGTTTGGGCAACATGTTTGAAGTCGCCGAAGAAGCTGCGCGCAAGCTCGAAGAAAAAGGAATTTCTGTTGCGCTCATCAACCCGCGCTGGATCAAACCGATGGACACCGGGACGCTCGAATTTTTCGCTCGGAGCGTTGAGGTCGTGTGCACGATTGAAGATCACGTTTTGCACAACGGTTTTGGCTGTGCCGTGATGGAACATTTGCACTCGCAAATGATCAACACGCCAGTCGTTCGCATCGGCTGGCCGGATCATTTCATCGAGCACGGCGCGGTTCCGATCCTGCGCAAGAAACACGGCATCACAGCCGACGCGCTGGTGGAAAAAGTTCTGCCGCTCCTGCGCAAGAAATCCAAGGTCACGCCATCCGTGGCCTGATAAAGCGAAGGGCGCCTTCGTTTCCGAAAGCGCCCTCATATTTTCGATGGCGATAAGCCGAATTCTGTCCGGTCGATTTCTCGACCGCGGATGATCATTTATCTCTCCCGGATTTCTCCGAGAGCCCGGCGAATTTTCATTCGCAGTGGTGCGACCATACCCGAGGATTTATCGGGCCGGCTGCCCTTCCTCTGTTTTGTCTTGCACCGCATGGGGTTTTTCGTGCCTCGCGAATTACTCCGCGAGCGGTGAGCTCTTACCTCGCCTTTTCACCCTTACCTGCGCTTCTTTCAAAGAACCGGCGGTGTCTTTTCTGTGACACTGTCCGTCAACGTTTGCTTTCGCGAATGTCGCCCGCGTATTCTACGCGGCATGCTGCCGTATGGTGTTCGGACTTTCCTCCAGCAAGCCAAACCGGCTCGCCAGCGATCATCTGCCATCGGACGACTAACTTACCACAGCCAGCAAAGAAGAAAAGAGAACCGCGGATTACGCGGATGTAACGGATAGCAAATCAAAATGGCGAGCGCACGTTCACCAGAAAAATTGAGATCATCACTAGCGCGATGATGAGCTTACCGATTAGCGCGCCGAGGTTTCCGAGTAAACTCCCCCAGCCAGCGCGACCAGCGTCGATCATTCGTTTGCCGGCGATGAATTCGCCGGCGACCGCGCCGATCACCGGACCGACAAACAAGCCGATAATTCCAAAGAAGAGGCCGACTAGCGCGCCGGCGATTGCCCCAAGCGCGCCCCATCTTGTCGCGCCGAAATATTTTGCGCCAAAATAACTGCCGAGAAAATCGAACACGTACGAAAGAAGCGTGAGCAATATAAGAACGACAATCGCTTTCCAGCCGACGCTCTTGTCCGCGCCGAGCATGATCCGATGGATGATTACGGCGGCGAGAATGATGGTCGTTCCAGGAAGGATTGGAAGGACCGTGCCGATCAGACCGACCGCGAAGAGCGCGATTGTAAAGAACCACCAGAAAAGTTCCATGGGGATTGGTGAATCGTGGTCGGTGATTCGTGAACTGAAATTTTACGACTTAGCGATTCAACGATTTAACTGTTCGACGATCTCTTTGACCGGCTAGATGTCGATCTTATAGTGAAAGTCCCACGTTTAACTCAAACCGAAAGATTCACTTATGCCACTTGCTGTTGGAACCAAGGCGCCAGATTTCACTTTATCCACGAAGACCGCTGACGGACCGAAACAAGTCAAGCTCAGCGATAATTTCGGAAAGAAAAACACGCTGCTGCTTTTTTTTCCCATGGCGTTCACGGGCACGTGCACGACGGAGATGTGCGAAGTTAGCGCTGGGCTAAACGCCTACACGGATTTGAATGCCGCCGTTTATGGGATCAGCGGCGATAATCCGTTCGCTCAGGAGGCGTGGGCGCAAAAGGAGAAGATCACCGTGCCGCTTCTGAGCGACTACGAACACAAAGTCGCCAAAGCTTATGGCGTGATGTACGACTCCTTCCTGCCACAAATGAATCTCGGAATGGCAGGTGTGCCGAAACGGTCTGCGTTCATCATCGACAAAAATGGCGTAATCCAGTACGCAGAGAGCAACGACGACGCCAGGCAACTGCCCAATTTCGACAAGATCAAAGCCAAGTTAAGACGCTGAGGAAATTCGACGCGGGCAAAGGGCGCGAAGGCTTCTTCTATTCGCTGCCGGCACTGGAAGGACAGGGCATCGGAAAAATTTCGCGGCTGCCGGTGAGCATCCGCATTGTGCTGGAATCGGTGCTGCGAAATTGCGATGGCCAAAAAGTCCGGCGCAAAGATGTCGAAACGCTGGCCAACTGGAACGCGAAATCGCCGGCGAATGAGGAAATCCCATTCGTCGTCGCGCGCATCGTTTTGCAGGATTTCACCGGCGTGCCGCTGGTGGTTGATCTCGCTGCGATGCGTAGCGCAGTGCAACGCCTCGGTCGAGATCCGAAAATCATCGAGCCACTCGTGCCGGTTGATCTGGTGGTGGATCACTCGGTGCAGGTGGATTTTTTCGGCTCGGTGCGAGCGCTGGAACTGAACCTGGACATGGAGTTCAAGCGCAATCGGGAACGCTACCAGTTTCTAAAATGGGGACAGCAGGCCTTTAAAACTTTTCAGCTCATTCCGCCGGGAATTGGGATTGTGCATCAGGTGAATCTCGAATATCTCGCGAAAGGAGTTCTCTCCGCTCAATCGACTATCAACCATCAACCATCGACTATTTACTTGCCCGACACTCTTGTCGGCACGGATTCCCACACGACCATGATTAACGGTCTTGGCGTGGTTGGCTGGGGCGTGGGTGGCATTGAAGCGGAAGCCGGCATGCTTGGGCAGCCGGTTTATTTTTTGACGCCGGAAGTGGTGGGCGTGCACATGAGCGGGCAGTTGCGCGAGGGCGTTACCGCGACGGATCTCGTCCTGCACATCACGCAATTGCTGCGCGCGCAAAAAGTGGTCGGCAAATTTGTCGAGTTTTATGGCGAAGGCGCCGCATCGCTTCCGGTGCCGGATCGCGCCACGATTGGAAACATGTCACCCGAGTACGGCGCGACCATGGGATATTTTCCAATTGATCAGGAGTCGGTGGATTACTTGCGGGCTACTGGCCGCAGCGAGGAACAATGCCTGGCGTTCGAAAATTATTTTAGAGCCCAAAAAATGTTCGGCATGCCGCTCAGGGGCGAAATCGATTACAGCGTCGATATCGATCTGGATCTCGCGGACGTGCAGCCGAGTGTCGCCGGACCGAAAAGGCCGCAGGACCGGATCAATCTGCCCGAGCTTGGAAAAAGATTTCGCGAGCTGCTCGAAAAACCGGTGCGGGAGGGCGGATACGGAAAAGAGGATG
>QHOK01000254.1 GCA_003218755.1 Verrucomicrobiota bacterium | reverse complement strand
AGGTGCTACTGGTTTTGCGCGGATTGATCGAGGAAATGGAGAAACGTTACAAAATTTTCGCACGTGTCGGTGTGCGTAATATCATCAGCTTCAATGGGCGCCCGGCAAAAAAGAAAGATGTCGATCTTGCGGAAGGGTCCGCGGAAATCAAGGTGCCGCGCGACGACGAACTAAGAATTCCGGACAAGATGCCCTACATCGTCGTCATCATCGATGAGCTGGCGGACTTAATGCAGACGGCGCCGGCCGATGTCGAAAGCGCAATCGCGCGCATCACGCAAATGGCGCGCGCGGCCGGCATTCACATCATCGTCGCGACCCAAACGCCGCGCGCGGACGTGATCACTGGCGTGATCAAGGCGAACATTCCGAGTCGGATCGCGTTTCAGGTCGCTTCGAAAATCGACAGTCGCGTAATCCTTGATGAGAACGGCGCGGACCGTTTGCTTGGCCAGGGCGACATGCTTTATCTGCCGCCGAGCACATCGCGCTTAATTCGCGCGCAAGGCGTGCTGGTGACTGACCAGGAAATTCATCGCGTCGTTGAATTTGTTTCAGCGCAAAGCCCGCCCGCGTTCGATCAATCGATGCACGAAAAACTCGAGGCTGCCAGCACTGGAACCGATGACGTCACCGAAGAAGATGAAGAGCTGGTCGAAAAATGTCTGGAGATTATCCGCCAGGAAAAACGCGCCTCCACTTCATTGCTTCAGCGCCGGCTCCGGCTTGGTTACACGCGCGCGGCGCGCATCGTTGATATTCTGGAGCAGCGCGGTATTTTAGGTCCCGGCGAAGGCGCCAAACCACGCGAGATTCTGGTCGATCTCGATGCAGCCGTTTAGCCGGCATTTCGCGTCATGACGATAGAAGGGCTCGGTAAAAAATTTCAGGAAGCGCGGCGCGCGAGAAATCTTACGCTCGATGAAGCAGCGCGGATGACGAAGATTCGTCCCGCGCGGCTCGCGGAAATCGAGGCGGACGATTTTTCTCAATTTCCGAGCCTTGCGTACGCAAAAGGGTTCCTGCTCATCTATGGAAAATTTTTGGACGTGGATGTCACGCCATATCTTGACGCGTTCGAAGATTCTGAGCGCGTGACGGTCGATGGCTATTCATACCTTCAGGAGAACGAGCGGGCCAAGCCAGCTAGTGCGCCGGTTGTTCCACGCCGTCCCGCTACCGGCGGTCGCGACCGCATCTCGCCGATGCCACTTATTTTCGGGATCGTGGTGTTAGTGATTGGCTTTACTGTAATGAAATTGCTCTTGAATGTGCAGCGACTCACGCCGGGGCGGGGGGGATCCACCGCACAGACGTCACCGAGCACATCGCCTGTTCTAGCCTCTAAACCCGTCCCGGTTGCAAGCGCGCCAAGTACTGTTGCGTCCGCCCCGTCCATTGCGCCAACAGTGTCGCCTGCGGCGACGATCGCGCCGACCGCTGTAACGGTGGCTTCCGCAAAGACAAGTGAGCCGGAGGTACGTCGAGCCAAACCTGTGACTCGGCAAGACCTGGCCAAAACACAAGAGGCAACAACTTCACCACCGGCAGAATCCGGCGAACAGAATCGGGTCGCTATTCGCCCGCTCAAAAGAACCTACGTAAGAGTGATCGTAGGCGACGGGAAGGGGAGTCCCGCGTTCGAGCGCTGGGTGTCGCCGGCCGACGGCACGGTTGAATTTCGCGGTAAACATGTCTCGATTCGGGTTCTCGATCCTGATGCCGTTCAGATCACAAAAAATGGCAAGTCGCTGGAAGCGGGCGACAAAGATGTGACCGTTAACTAAGACCGGTCATGAATTCGCAAGCTGTAGCGGCAGCCGTGTCGGCTGTAACTTCCCACGTCGAACACACGGAGCGGGCGACACGCCCGCCGCTACAGCGCACGACAGTCGGCATGATCAGCCTCGGTTGCGCCAAAAACCTTGTCGACGCAGAGATCATGCTGGGAAGCGTTTTACAACGCGGGATGGAAATCACATCGCGCCCAGAGGACGCCGATGTCGTGGTCGTTAACACGTGCGCGTTCATTGATTCAGCCAAGGAAGAGTCAATCGAAGCCATTCTGGAAGCACATCAACAACGCGGCTTAAACAGACGACCGCATCAAAGACTGATCGTAAGCGGCTGCATGTCGCAGCGATTCGCGCGTGAACTGCGCAAGGAGCTGCCCGAAGTGGACGCATTCATTGGGTTGGATGAGGTCACTGAGCTTGGGCGGATCATCGAAGAGCTCTTGGGAAAACACTCAACGCGCAACGTCCAACGTCCCACGCTCAATGGAGAAAACGACGAGGCCGATCTTGCGTTCGCGAACAGCCGGCCCACTTACATTCCCGATTACGATACGCCCCGCTTCAGACTTACACCGGCGCATTTCGCTTACGTAAAAATTGCCGAAGGCTGTAATCACCCGTGCAGTTTTTGCGTGATTCCCCAAATGCGCGGCAAACATCGCAGCCGTCCTCCGGAATCTGTTCTGGCGGAAATTCGGGCGCTAGTTCGCGAGGGCGTGCGCGAAATCAACTTGATCAGCCAGGACACGACCTATTACGGGATGGATTTGTGGTCGAGAAACGCAGGACCGCGCCAGCCGATCGATTCGACTCGGGGACCGACGCTCGCGGCGCTGCTTCGCGAGATCCAGCAAATCGAAGGCGAATTCTGGGTGCGCCTGCTTTACACGCACCCGGCGCATTGGAGCGATGAACTGATTGAGACCATCGCGCAATGCGACAAAGTCGCGCGTTACGTCGATATTCCTCTGCAACATATCGACGATT
>QHOK01000253.1 GCA_003218755.1 Verrucomicrobiota bacterium | reverse complement strand
TCTCCAAACAAAAGCGCCGCAGGATTCAGTATCGACCCACCGATTTTCTTGAGCTCGATATTAGGCTCTACATTCCTGGAAAAAGCTTGAAAGCCCATGACGTTGATAACCGAATGAAAGATGTCATGGATGCGTTGCAAGGCAGGGCTGGTGGACCGAAAAGCGAACGTGTTCTCGCAGCGATAATTCCGAACGATTGTCAGGTCTATCGCGTAACGATGGTCAAGTCAGAGCCGCCGGGGCAGAGCTACGGAGAGGGCCATCTCATCGTTCGCAAATACAGGAAATGAGGGCTGCTTAACCTGCGCGTGCAGCGGACTCGCTGCTGACGCGATGATTCGTTTGATTTTATGGACCGATGGCGTGAATCGCCGCTTCTAATTCCAGAAACGCGGTCAGCTTTTCATCAGCACGCACAACGAAACGCTTTCCGTTTGGCCGGGGTTATGCAACGGCCGACCAGTTGAACACCTGAATCACGAATAACACATGGGTTACTCTGGAACTTTTCGTTGCAATGATTGCCAGACCGAATTCCCAGCTTCGGAGGGCGGGGGATTTCTATTTCATTTGCTCCGATGTGAGTTCTGCGACAAAACCCAATCGGTTGGTGTGGACGACTGGCCGTCAACAATTTCTGTCCGAACAGACCTTGCCCAACTGTTGAAGCGATATTCGACGATGGAAGAGATTCGCCGTGTTCGGCAGACATTCGTATGTCCTCACTGCGGAGGGCAGCTTCGCGATGATCTCCGACCACAATGCCCCCATTGCCGATCACGAAATACTAAATTATCGCCTTCGCATGGAGACCTATGGGTGTGCATGTATGACTGAGCATGATTCCGCAAAAGGCCTAACCAAGCGATGCAGCCAACCGCTGGCGGGGCGCGATGACGAACGCACAACACGTTTACGAAGTGCGCCCGCGCTTCGCCAGACCGCGCCAGGATCGAGTGGACCTTGCATCGCCCTATTGCGCCTGCTAGCAGATGATACGGCAGAAACGTCCACTCGCCTTGCATCCTTTGGTAAACGTTGAGGTTGTTCAAAATCTCTAGACCTCCTTTCCCGCCCCCCTTCCGGTTTAAGCTTCGACCGTTGTTTCGGTCTCAGCCTCAGGTTCATCCGGGTCGTCCTCATCGCAGCAATACTTCTTCCGCAGATAGTTTCGCCATCGCTCCTCGGCTTCTTGCTCCGCCTCTAGCGCCATCTCTTCCTGAGCCTGTCGCTCATCGGATGTCCGCAACTGGACCATCGCATTGTCGAGGGCGTGGAATGCCTTGCCGATGTAGTCTATGGCGTCCTCTGCTGCCTCTCGGGTCAGTTCGGAGTTGCTATGACTGGTCTGTACATAATGGATACCGTCAACTAGCGCGTGTAGGGCGTCCGCGATTGCACCCAGTTCCTGCCGTAACTGTTCGATTGGTGTCGTAGGCTTAGGTTCGCTTGCCGTGTAGATGCATGGTTCTTCAACTTCACCACTGGGCGGTTTGCCCGTTCGCCTTTGGTCAATGTCGTCGTTCATCGCTCTGCCCTCCTTGGTTGGCTTCGCAGCGAACGAGAAATACGCTCGCTCCAGCCAGTAACGGGGCCATAACGAGGACAAATGCGTTCATTCGATCCGAGATGTGGTCGTGAAACCACCGCGGATAAAACCACAGAAGAACTGCTACCGTGGCTCCAATAATGAGAGATACCCACCCACAAACTGCACCTGTCCCTTTTGATGCCCATTTACATCTTTCTGAGAGGTAAGTGAGAAAGCTTCGCATCCTTGAAAAATGTAGTGTTGTGAATCTTGCGTCGATTTCGACGTGACACAAGAAAAGCACGCTTGCGAGATTCGATGCTCAGCGATCATTGCGTCGATCTGATTTCCGATGCGCTACCATTCGGGCGCCTGTGGTAGAGCGAACCAAACACAATCAGCAACGCAGTTGACTACGCGAAGCATCGCAGCCGCTCACATGATGCGCCGGTCAGCATTTGATACCAGACCGCATCCAATGAATATGCTGCCGCAATCGATGAAACGCTTGTTTCACTGAAAGGATTTTGCTGATGATTCTTGTTTTCATCTTATTTAGTTTCCTTCCACTGTTTTGGCCTTTTTTTGATGCCTCATCGAGAACTCATTTCTGGCTGTTCACTGAGGTAGTGCGTAAAATCCCGGGCGAGGTTACGCGAAAAAGTGATGGGCCAACGAATCGCCCAAGGGTCAAGACAACGGCTCAGGGACTCCGAGCGTTCTAGCGGCCTCGTAAGTGTGACACTCCGAAACGCGATTCCGCTTCCTAAATGCCGAATAATTCGGCACAATTCGCGCCGTGCAGCCTTTTAATCGCTTTCCCCTCGCAACGGCAAGAAATAGACGGCAAAATGCCGTCAAATTATAGTTAGGCGCCTCAGCATCACGATCAGGAGAGCACATTGACTTTCACAGATTACAAGGACCTCGCTACTATCATCGGCGTAGGGGTGGCGGTTGCCACGCTTCTCAAGGGCTTGTTGGATTACCGGCGCAGCATGGTCCTTCGGAGAATTGAGTACTTTGCGAAGATGAAGGAACAGTTTCTTAAGGATACGGCGTTTGCCAGGCTCACTGAGCTACTCGAAACTGATGATCCAGAGCTTGGAGAGATCTCGGCGAGAGATAAGTGGCGATATCTCAGTTTCTTCGAAGAAGTGGCACTCCTGCTAAGAGCGGGACTAATCCGAAAACAACTTGCTTGCTACATGTTTGGCTACTACGCGCTTCTGTGTGATCGAAGTCAAAAGTTTTGGTCCACTTCGTTTCCGAAAGATGTTGCCTATTGGTTGCTGTTCTTTGATTTTGTCGCACGAATGCGTCCGGTAGAGCGTTCGAAACACCTTAACCGAAAAGCCTTCGTCGCCAGAATACATGCTTGACAACATGGGCGCCTAACAGCGTGCTGCACCTGACGAGCGCCGCGTCGCTACAGGGGGCTTTTCTGCCTTCGCTGCAATATACAAGCCTTTTGTAGTGGGGGGTCTCTTGGTTGCGAAGAGCGAGCGGGTTGCTTGGTCAAACTTGGAGTCCGCGAAGTTTTCAATTATGTTTGACTGCGGCGTCCCGAAATGCGCTTGCGATTGAAATACGAGTTTCCTACGCTGCATCTGAAGCACGCTTACGAAGTCCGCCCGCGCAAAGATCATCGCGGCGTTGATCTGATTTCCGATGCGCTGCCATTCGGTCGCCTGTGGTATGGCGAGCCTAATGCAATCACCAATGCAGTGGACTACGCGCGATTTTACGGGCTGCTCACATGACGCTGTGATCCGCGTTTATGATGCAGCGGGCAACGTGATCCAAACGCACGATCACGCGGGCGGTTTCAGGGAGTGGTGAGCTTGCCGTCACTTCCATTGCGTCTTCAAATCTGTCTTCGGTCTCGCTGCTTACGGGCACGATCCCCAAGCCGCAGCGAACTATCCGCTCGTGCGCATCACAAACAACAGAACGGGGCACGTGTTTTATAGCCGGACGCACGACCACATCAGTAGGCTGTTGCATCTGGCGCTCTCGGCTCTACTCAGTTCGATGTGCCGGCAACCCAAAAGCGGGCCCAACGAAACCAGATAACATGCAAACCGGCCTTATCGAAATTCGCTAACTGGATCTTGTGTTTTTGCCACATCCGCGTTTTAGCAATGGGGCGATTCAATTAAGGAGGCAATAAGCATCATGAAACCAAAACAGATATTTATCAGCATTCTGGCAGTTCTATTCGTGTTCCCATTGATGGGGACGTTCGCTCAGCAAGCGGCGAACTCGGGCTCTATTGAGGTGATCACGACTTTTGATTATCCCGGGACCGGAAATTCGACCTTGCCGCAAAAGATTAACGAAAGAGGCGACATCGTTGGCGAGTTCATCGACTCGAACGGAGTGACGAGCGGTTTTGTCCGGTTCAGCGATGGTAGCTTTAGCGCGCCGATCGT
>QHOK01000252.1 GCA_003218755.1 Verrucomicrobiota bacterium | reverse complement strand
GCGAGCAGGCGTGGGACAAAGGAATTGTCGCCGGCCGCGGTGTGGATGTGACTGGCGGCCCGATCCTAGGCAGATCTGGTTACTACGGCCAGCCTATCGTCAAACCACCAGTCTGGACGTGGGAAATTCCGATTTATTTTTTCATTGGCGGATTCGCCGGAATGTCAGCGGTGATCGCGTTTGCTGGACTAGTTTTTCACGAAATCGATCTTGCGCGCACGGCAATGTGGCTCGCAACAATAGGCGCAGGTCTCTCACCGGTTCTCCTTACAATCGACCTCGGTCGTCCGCGTCTCTTTCTCAACATGCTGCGCGTGTTCAAATACAAATCCCCCATGTCTGTTGGCGCGTGGATTGTTTTTGCTTTTGGGGCCTGCGTAATTCCGGGAGTGATCGCGTTCGAACTTCATGCGCAGCACATTTTCGGCGGCGGGATCGATCAGTTTCTAAAGATTTTCGCGCATCTCCTCGTTGTCGGTTCGGCGTTCTGGGGAGTTTTGCTCGCCACCTACACAGGAGTTTTGCTAGGCGTCACTACGATTCCCGCATGGTTTTTGCATCGCGTTCTCCTGCCGATTCATTTCGGTACTGCGGGATTGGGATCGGCTGCCGCGCTGCTCGAGTTGCTCGGGCATCGTATCGCGTCGCTCAGCGCCCTTGGATTTCTCGCCGCAGCGACTGAAACAGCTCTTTGGATTTGGCTCGAGATTGATAAGCACGGTGCCGCGGATCGCGCGTTGCATATGGGCCTTCCCGGTTGGCTTATTCGCGGCGGCGAATTTCTTAGCGGCCCGCTCGCGCTCATTCTGCGCCTGACGAATTTGGTTCCACTCGCCGCAATTGCGTTCTTGTTGGGCGCCTTCATCAGTCGCTTCGGCTGGATCGAGGCTGGAAAAGTTTGTGGTCGCGATCCTGAAGCTGTGTTCGCCTCCCAGCGCTAAGTCGATTTTCGATCCAAAACCACGCGCTCGATGTGCGAGTAAATGTTGAACGACGGCGGACGCAGAAATCCGATGAGCGTCTGATTGTTTTCGCGAGTGAAGTCGACCGCGAGACTTGAAGGCGCTGAGACCGCAGCGACGATGGGAATGCTGGCAGCGAGCGCTTTTTGCACGATTTCAAACGAAGCGCGACCGCTCACCAGCAGAAGATGTCGATTTAATGGGAGTCGCCCATCGAGAAATGCGCGGCCGATTGCTTTATCGACAGCATTATGGCGGCCGATGTCTTCGCGCGCAATTTTCAGTTCACCGTTGACATCGAAAATTCCGGCGGCGTGAATTCCGCCGGTCCGCGCAAAATCGCTCTGCGCCTGTCGCAATTTTTCCGGGAGCGAAAGCAAGGTCTCTATGTCGATCCGAACATTTGCCGATTCGATCGCTGGAAAATTTTGCCGGATCGCGTCGATGCTCGTCTTGCCGCAAAGTCCGCAACTGCTCGAAATTGTTCCAAAACGCTTCGTCGAGTTCAGTTTTAATTTTACGCCGTCCGCAAGATCGACAATCAGTCTGTTATCACCGTCTGCTGAAATCCGCGCGATCTTATCGCGCGCGCGGATGATTGCTTCCGAAATCAAAAACCCGGCCGCGAGTTCCTCGTCGTGACCCGGTGTGCGCATGGTCGTGGCCAGAGTTTTGCTGCCGATTCGAATTTCGAGCGGCTCTTCGATCGTCAGTTCGTCGCGCAGATACTCGAGCGAGCCGTCGTCCTTTCGCCGGATGATTTTCCCCGGGCCAATGCTGTGCGCGTCTTTCATCTCGGATGATTTCAGATATTGTTGCCGCCGGTGGAAATCTGTCACCTGTACATTTCGCCGGGGCACAATTTCGTGGGCCATCACGGTCGCGAGCCGGACACGCACCCGATGATTGAAGTGCCGATGATTGAATGCGCAGCCGGCCGGGGGATTCGCGGTGATCGTTACTTCGATTTCAAAAACGATTACAAGGGCCAAATCACATTTTTTTCGTTCGAAGTTTTCGATGAACTTTGCGGCGCGCTGCAAGTTCGGGACTGCTCGCCCGCTCTTGTGCGGCGGAACGTGATTGCCCGCGGCGTTGATCTAAACGAATTGATCGGCCAGGACTTCGAAATTCAAGACGTCCATTTTCACGGCATGGAGGAATGCCGGCCCTGCTATTGGATGAACCGCGCCATCGCGCCTGGCGCGGAAGAATTCTTGAAAGGTCGCGGCGGCCTGCGCGCGAAAATTCTTTCCGACGGCCAGCTGCGCTCGAATACGCGCGTGCTCGAACCGATCGAATGAACATCAGCGCGGTGCTGCTCGCCGGCGGCGAATCGCGTCGCATGGGGCAAGACAAAGCCACCCTTCTGTTCCGCGGAAAACCACTCTGGCAGATTCAACTCGAACTGCTGCGGAAACTGGAGCCAGCAGAAATCCATGTGTCCGGCCGAACCGATCCCGCTTGGCGTCCTGACGATGTTCAGTTCGTCGCAGACGACGCGCCATCACGCGGACCGCTTAGCGGCCTTGCTGCTTCGCTGGCGCGGGTGCACAGCGCACATCTGCTGGCGCTCGCGATCGATATGCCGTTCATGACTGAAAATTTTCTGAGGTATCTGTGCGATCAGATTGAGCCGCGTGTCGGCGTCGTTCCGAAGATCGACAACCGCGCTGAACCGCTAGCGGCGATTTATCCTCGCGAAGTAGACATCGATTTTCATCACGCGCTGGCCGGCGCCGATTTTTCGTTGCAAACCCTCGTCCGCCGTCTGGTCGACACTGGAAAACTGCGGGAGCTATCTCTTAGAGAGCAGGAGAAGAGGTTATTTCTGAACATGAATCAGCTTTCGGATCTGCAATCGGTGTGAAACTCATTGTGCACCGTAGCCACGGCCCTACGGGCCGTTCCGCTGGCGCAGACCCTCCGATTTGCATGACCGGCCACAGGCCGGTGACAAAGGGTTGTTTCGCACGCCAATGAAAAGCTGCTCTTGCAAATTCGCCACAACGGCTCAATTTCTCCGATGCGATTTGTCGGTATGATGAAGAGGTCGATCTTTAGGAGCGCGGCTTTGTATTTTCTGGCTCCGGCGTGTGCCTTCGCCGGCAGTAACGTGGTGAATCTTTCGCATTACGACATGATGCGGCCGGATTTCGACGCGATGAAACGCGAGGGCATCATAGGCGTGATTCATGAAGCCACTTATCCCCGGCTCCAGCGTGATGCGAAATATCTGGATCGGCAAATGGGTGCGCTAAGATCCGGCCTGCTCTGGGGCGCGTATCATTATGCCGACGGGACTGATCCTGTCCGACAGGCGGATCATTTTCTGAGTGTCGTGTCCAACGCCTGGGCACAAGCCAATCCGGTCACGCGACCGAGCTCTGGTGTCCTGCTCGTGCTCGATTTTGAAAAGAACGGTCATTATCCCGGCGGAACGATGCGGGCCGATCAGGCAGTTGCGTTCGTGGAACGAATTAGAGAACGCACCAGTGTCTATCCCGGCATTTATGGGAGCGAGTATTATCTGCGGCAGGCTTTGAATAGTCCGAGAGTAAGCGCTGCGCAAAAGAAGACGCTGACGAACTGCTGGCTGTGGATTGCAAATTATCATAAGGAGCCGCGCGCAACGGCGCCGTGGAGCTTCTGGGCTCTCTGGCAATACTGTGGCGACGGTAAATGCGGCCTCCCGCGCTCGGCTTATCCCATAAGTGTGGCCAACGTTAGAAAGGCGGAACGAAATATTTTCCGCGGCACACAGTCGGACCTGCAGGATTTCTGGCAGCGACGCGCCTGGCAGCCGACAGGAGGGAAGCCTCGCCGCGAATCGGAGCGGGGTTAGCAGAAAATGCTGCTTATTATTTTTGAACACCGCGCCGCGTGGTGAGATACACCGCAAAGCTACCGAGCCAATGTCCGCCTTCGTAGTGCGCGCCTGTGACTGCTGCGAGTCCGGCGCGCCGATGCTCTTCAGCCGCGGTGGAAAGCGCGTTCCATCGCAAATCGTCGGGAGGAAGCGCCGAGGCGATTCCCTCCAGCATCCACGCGCGGCTCAAGTTCAGGCCATCAAGATGCGCGAGCTTCGGATCGCTCGGATCGGGCGAGACTGTCACAGGCAACCAGTTGGTTGTAGCCGCCTCGTTGTCTCGAGGTGTCGTGGGAATTTGCGGCAGGAAATCCTTGAGCCATTTCACAAATTCCTCTTGTGACAAAACGCGGCGCATCACATCCGCTTCAGCCAAACATGGCGAAAAAAAATCTTCACCGGAAGGTTCGTAATTGAGCGGGCAACCCCTATCAGAAAGGAAAAATTTTCTCGCTGAATCAGTGACCAGCCTGGCGAGAGAATCGTTTTTTGTTGAGCGCGCGTAGTCGAGTATCAGGCCAAGTCCAAACGCTGTTTGGTCGTGCTCACCGACGCGCACTGGGTGCGAAAGTTTCGGCAGCCGTTTTTCAATCGCTCCACCGCTGCATCTTCGAGTGGACGCAAGTTGGCTGCCATCTCACGCGCCTGATCATCATCCCACTCGCGCAGTTCAGCGCACAATTGCAACAGCCATGCGAGTCCATATGGCCGTTCGAAACTGGCGCGACCTTCCCCGCAAATATACGCAGCTTCCTGCTTCAGATTTTCCGCAGTAAGACTTTTTCGCAGCGCATCGTGCGCCGGTGCGGCAAACGATGCGTTCGGAAACGTGCGCAGCAGTCTCACGAGCAGCCAATGTCCATGCACCGAGGAATGCCAGTCGTAACAGCCATAAAACGCCGGCGTAAGTTTGCGCGGCGGCGCCACGTCTGTGTCGCTGTTCAAAACATGACTGATTTTATTTGGATATTCCTTCCCGACACACGCGAGCGCTAACTTCGCGAACCGCTCTGCGAAATGAATATCGAATTCGCTCA
>QHOK01000251.1 GCA_003218755.1 Verrucomicrobiota bacterium | reverse complement strand
GGGAATCCGGTTTTGACCTATACGGATACGACAGAGAACTTGGTTGGAGGCAGCCCGGGTATCGGGATCTATTCGCCGCCCGGGGACCACCTAGCGATTGACGACTGGGAGGGTGGGAATCTTGGGATGCAGGGGATTCTAGTGCCGCATGCTCAGGCGCCGAGTGTGCGGGGGAACCTTGTGGCGACGGCATTAGGCGTGAGCGAAGTCAAGCTGAGTTGGACGGCGTCAACCGACAAGATGGGTGTGAAAAAGTATGAAGTGCAGCGGCAGGACCCTGGGAGCACGAGTTTTGTGCACGTGAGAACGACCACGAGGACGAGCTACACCGACACGGGATTGGCAGCGGGTAGCAGCTACAGTTATCGGGTCCTGGTGAGGGATGCGAAGGGGAGCCTGAAAAAGTATTCGGGAGTGGCCAGCGTGACAACAGCTTCACCAAGGATCGATCCTCGCACAGCACGATAACGAGGGCGACGAAACCACCTGAAAGCCAACCCCGGCGGCCAACGTAGGCGACAGCGACTACGCGACGGCGGCCAAGACGCCGGATGGCACGCTGGCGGTGGTTTACAGGCCCGTCAGTCATACACTGACTATCGCACTGAACAATTTTACCGCTCGCGTAACCGCACGTTGGTACGACCCGACTAATGGAACGTTTATGATCGTTCTTGTAACGGGAACGGAAGGGTATCTGGGTTCGTTGTTAGCACCGGAGTTGATCCGGCAAGGCTATGAAGTCATTGGCTTGGACACTGGCTTCTACAAAGAACGTACCTTCTATCGGGACGGCGGAACGACGCCGCTGACCCTCGCCAAGGACCTTCGTGACATCACGGTGGAGGACCTGAAGGGCGTGGATGCCGTCGTTCACATGGCCGAACTCTCCAATGATCCGGCTGGGCAGCTGGCGCCGAACATTACTTACGAAATCAACCACAAGGGTTCGGTTCATCTCGCCGAACTTGCTCGTAAGGCGGGAGTAAAGCGCTTCGTTTATATGTCGTCCTGCAGCGTATATGGCGTCTCTGAGGGGGACGATGTGACTGAGGAGTCCTCCGTTGATCCGCGGACCGCTTATGCAATATGCAAGACCTTGGTTGAACGCGACGTGAAACAGCTCGCCAGAAAGGGATTTTCACCTACCTTCATGCGCAATGCCACTGCCTACGGCGCTTCGCCGCGAATGAGGTTTGACATCGTCCTGAACGACCTGGCTGGGCTGGCATGGACAACGAAGGAGATCAAGATGACCAGCGATGGGACACCTTGGCGGCCGTTGGTCCATGGGTTGGACATCGCGCGTGCGATTATCGCGGTGTTGCAGGCTCCCACCGAAGCAATCCACAATGAAGTATTCAATGTTGGCGATACGTCTCACAACTATCGCGTGCGCGAGATTGCGGAGGTAGTGGGCGAGGTGTTTCCTGGCTGTCGTGTAATTTTTGGAGCTCCCGGTCAGGATAATCGGAGCTACCGCGTGTCCTTTGAGAAGATTCGCAAACATTTGCCTGGGTTCAGATGCGCTTGGGACGCCCGCCGCGGAGCGAAACAACTCTATGATCTGTTCAAGCGGATTGACATGACGAAAGGCGTCTTTGAATACAGGACGTTTACGCGCCTCAAACAATTGGAATACTTAATACAGACGCAGCAGATCGATGACCACTTTTTCTGGACGGATGCCCCT
>QHOK01000250.1 GCA_003218755.1 Verrucomicrobiota bacterium | reverse complement strand
GAATACCGGACGTTTACGCGCCTCAAACAATTGGAATACTTGATACAGACGCAGCAGATCGACCCCCAGTTCTTCTGGACGAATGAGGATCGGCGTAGCACTTGATGAGAGGAAGGTTTTGAATGACAGCGGGACGGCTCAAAGCACAAATTGTCCTTTGCGCGATCGAGATCTTCGACTTGCGCTACATTTTCGCGAACTTCGCCCCGCAGTTCCCGGAGAAACAGAGGAGGAACCGTCGTCGATGACGGATTCTTGTAATGTGCACGAGCCCCTCAAGCGCAAGCGCCAAGCCTTTATTTCTGGGAATGAGCCGACTCAGCGCCATCGCGGGTTCAGCAGTGCTGGCGTGGGGTCTTCTTTTGGGCGGTAATCTCCTTCCAGTGACGGTGCCCCCGGCGTTTACTGAAACCGTAATCTCGGGACCATGGACCAACCCGGTTGGAATCACTTGCGAAAGCAACGGGCGCATGTGATATGGAGTGTGGACCTTTGAAAAGGGTATTTTCCGTTTCTTCGCTTGTCGCTGCAGGTTTGTGGAGCGCGGTTGTTCCGATAAACGCGCAGGTCAACGTTACCCAGTATCACAACCATAGTTCGCGAGACGGGCTTTATATCGATGGGGCCTTCACGCAATCGGCTGCCACCAACCTAACGCGCGACCTGAACTTCGACGGGACGATCATAGGCAACGTTTACACGCAGCCGCTTTACATCGAGGGCGGTCCAAGCGGCCCAATGATCATTGCGGTCACCGAATCGAATAATGTGTATGCACTGGACGCTGTGAACGGCAGCATTATCTGGCAGCGAAATGTAGGCGCTCCGGTGCCGGCAAACGATCTCAATTGCACTATAACCGGTTCCATGGGCATCATCGGCACGCCTGTTGTCGATCTTGCTTCACGGGCGCTCTTTTTGGACGCAATGGTTACGCCCGATGGCGGCGCGACCATAAAACATTACATCATTTCCCTTAATGTGGACACGGGCGCCATCAATTCCGGCTGGCCGGTGGACGTGGAGC
>QHOK01000249.1 GCA_003218755.1 Verrucomicrobiota bacterium | reverse complement strand
GGCGTGCCGATCAATAATCCAGCCAGCGTAACAGCATGGGCCACCAGCGCCATGGGCGGCGGTATATGGGGAGTTGGCGGAGTCGCCAGTGACGGCAACAATCCGTTCGTCACCACCGGCAACACTTACAACACTGGAGGGATCTGGGGCGGCGGCGAAGCAGTGATTCGTTTTCAACCGGGCCCGATCTTTAGCGGATCTACCAGCGATTACTGGGCTCCCCTCGATTGGTTCACCCAACTCGACCAGTTTAACCAGGATGTTGGCAGCTCGGGCCCGTTACTTGTGGACGTACCGGGCGCGACGCCCTCCCAGCTCGTCGTCGCAATGACCAAAGGTGGTTATGCCCATTTGCTTAATCGTAGTAACCTCGGCGGGATCACCGCGCCGATAGATTCATTTGTGGCCTCCGGCAGCGGCATCCTCAACGCAGCGGCCACCTACCGTACTAACCAAGGCACGTATGTTGCTTATCGACGCGATCGAGGAACCATCCTCGGTGTTCTGGGTATTACTGCCACCAATCCACCTTCCTTCATCCGCTCCGTATGGAATGTGAACCAGAACGGATGCGGGTCACCTTTCGTGACCTCCACGGATGGCACTAATAACATGGTTGTCTGGGCTGTAGGCACCGGCACCAGCGGCGACCAGAAGTTACACGGTTACGACGGGGACACTGGTGCTGTTGTTTAT
>QHOK01000248.1 GCA_003218755.1 Verrucomicrobiota bacterium | reverse complement strand
TACTCCCTCGAAACTTACATTCTGAGCACGAACCATTATCAGATCGAGCTGCTCACCAATCTCGATCGAGTTCCCGAATCCCAAAGGCGGCTCAGGATTCCCTGCGCGGGTATTTGCGATTCTGCCGTAATTTGACGCACACGCGGCGCGACGCTAATCGCAGACTCGATGGATTTGCTCGATGAACTAGAAAGTCGCGTTGTCTGCGGCCACGGGGGCGAATGGGAACATTACTGCTCGATCGCGGTGTGCTGGTACCGAAATGTAAAATGCTATGCTGGCGCAGGCTTTTCGAGTTTAGACTCGACCCCTTTCCTGGTCGAAAATGTGCTCGGTCAGTTGACCGAAAGTCGCGGCGCGAACGAAGATAGGCTTTGAATCATGCACATCACGGACATCATGCGGGGGGATTCTCCTACGTTTTCGTTCGAGTTCTTTCCTCCGAAAACGCCGGAGGCGGCGGAGATTCTCTACCAAACGATTCGCGATCTCGAATCGTACATGCCGCACTTTATCAGCGTGACTTACGGTGCCGGTGGTTCAACGCGAGATTTAACCCACGACCTTGTCGAGCGCATTCAACAGACAACAAAACTGGACCCGATCCCCCACCTGACGTGCATCTGCCACAATGAAGATGAGATCGAAGCGATTTTACTTCGATACGCGAGGTCGGCGATTGGAAATATCCTCGCGCTCGGGGGCGATCGGCCGCGCGACATCCCCTACGATAAATCACGCGATTCGTTCCAACACGCGGTCGATTTGGTTAAGTTCATTCGCCGATTTAACGAATCCGGCGCGCATCCGGATCGCCGTGGTTTCGGGATCGGCGTCGCCGGTTTCCCCGAAGGACATCCCGCGACGCCGAATCGATTAGTCGAAATGGATCATCTCAAAGCCAAAGTGGACGCCGGCGCCGACTATATGGTCACACAACTTTTTTTCGACAATCGCGACTTTCTCGATTTCCGCGAACGCTGTGCGCTCGCCGACATCCGCGTCCCCATTATCGCCGGCATCATGCCTGTTACCTCCTTGAACGGATTCAAACGCATCGCCGAGCTCGCCGGCGGCGCGCGGTTCCCGGCCAAGCTTCTGCGTGCTCTTCAACGATGCGAGAACGATCCTGAAATGGTCAGGCGCGTCGGCGTTCACTTCGCCTTGGAACAATGTCACGATCTCTTGGATAACAACGTGGCCGGCATTCACTTTTACACGCTCAATCGCTCCGACGCCACGCGGGTAATTTTTGACAGCCTCGGCATTCCGCGTCGGCGGAAACGCACAGGTCCCGACCGTTTAGTCGAGCGATACCACGTCTAACACGCGTACGATTCATACGGTCTGCGATGCGGTGGTTGGAAGGAGCTTACAAGGACCATTCCGCTGTCAAAGTCGGTCTATGACGTGGCGTGGATCGAGTTAATCTCGATCATCAAACACTGAACGCCGGATACAGCAAGGCCGGCAACCCGTTGAAAGCGAAGACCAATTTGTCATCGGCTGCACTTTTAACCCGTAGCGCAAATGCAGCGGCTCGAACGCAAAGTTGCCGCAGGGGCGCAGTTTTTTATGACACAGCCGGTCTTCGATGTCGATCTTGTCCGAGAGATGCAGCGTCGAAGCAGCATTTGCGCGTGCCACTTTTTACAGGCGTATGGCCGTTATTTAGTTCACGCCAGGCAGAATTTCTGCATCATGAAGTGCCGGGAATTATTGTTCCTGATTCGGTGCGCGCTAAGTTGGCAGTACTGGATGACAATCACGAGCGCGCATACGGGATGCAAGTTGCCGAAAAGATTATTGCTGCAGCACTCCGATATTTCCCTGGCGTCTACTTGATCACACCGTTTCTCCATTATGAAGCCACGACAGAGCTGGCGAAATTTGCGTGGAGCTTATGAAACGGGCACAATCTCAAGATGCTCGAAATCCGTCGTGCGATCTACTGGCAACTGGCGGGATTGGCGATTGCAGTCGCACTGGTTTCCATGCTTTCAGGCTTTTTTCCGGTAGTCGATTTTGTCGAGGCGCTCCAAGAGCGGGTGATGCGTTGGGGCGCGTTGGGCGCGATCTGCTATCCGCTGCTTTTTGCTGTTTGTAACATTCTCCTGCTCCCCGGCGGCGTCCTAGCCGTCGGCGGTGGCTTTTTTTTTGGGCTGTGGTGGGGTTTTCTCGTCGTGTTCGCGGGCAACATCATTGGCGCGGCAATTTCGTTTGCCTTGAGCCGGTGGGTGACCGGGCA
>QHOK01000144.1 GCA_003218755.1 Verrucomicrobiota bacterium | reverse complement strand
GAGTTACCGCTATGGAGTTCACGTGGTAACCGCTTGCAACAACTTCGATTTCCGTTCGGCGGAATGGCCGGGCTACTTCCCGACGGCTGTCGTGGTCAATATGACTAAGACCGATAGCGACGATGTTTTCTTTCGGTGGGACGTGCCCCCGCAAGGAGACTTTGCCCAACACTTAGTAGAGTTCGCTGCGCGCGGGGTGGATGTTGAGTTGCCTTGGAACCAGGGTCAGGTTGTCAAACGAACCGGCAGCAGTTTTGCCGCTCCCCACGTTACCGGCGTCTTAGCGCGTCTCCTTTCGCAATATCCAAATTTGAAGCCTCCGGTTGCCAAGGCGTTACTTCAGGAGATCGCGACGCCGTGGGAGTCGCTCCTACCGACTTAACCGAGCGGCGACTGGGCTCGGCAACCGGACGTGGCCTTCATTGTTGCAGGAGGAATGACTTAAATGGCGTAAACGACGGAACAATCGTCTCGGCTCGCAATGTTCCTTTTTTCGACCAACTTTTCCCGAGACCGCTAGTCCGATGGCGTAGACAAACTTGTTATTTTTCGAACAGAAGAATTAGAACGCCGACGGCGCAAAGCAGCAGGCTAATCAGTCCGAGTTCGTACTTTTCGAGCCTGCCAAGATTGATTCGTGGCATGCCGGCCAGAGTGAGCCAGGTAAATACGATCATGCCGGCAACCGTCGCAACGGAAAGAATCGCAGTTAGCAATACAAAACCGCTCCATCGGATGGGCCATGATAGTCCGTAACTTGGTCGCCTTACCCGCCCGATCCATCTTGGTTGCATCCCAAATCGTGACGCTACCGTCCAGGCATGCTGTTGCGACGCAAAACGTCATTCCATCGATACTACATCGCTTAGAATGTAAGCTGACGGCACTTGGACTCCCCACCACTCATACTCGTTAGTAGTAAGTTTATCGTAAGTGATCATCACCTGTGTGTCGGCGAGCAGAAAAGCAATGACCCTGCTTTGCGGATTCGGTGATTCGCGAAGATTGAGGCCATCGGGCCCCATGTAAGCGATCACGGCAGGCTGTCCGACCTCCAAGCTTGCCGTATTTATCGGACGCAGCATCGCGAACTGCGGCTCTGCGAAGTTACGCCCGGCAAGCCAGCCCGGATTGATCGAAATCTTGCTCCACGTTCGACCGTCACTGCCTCGAAACGTGTCAAGTATCAGGACGTTTGATCCGCGCCGCAAATATCCACATGTCGGCGAATGTTGATCCGGGCTTTTGTAGAGCATGATCGGTGCAGTGTCGGTAGTCTGCAATTTTACTTCTCGGATATTGGAGCGCTGCTGTGCGGTCTGGGACCGGGGCACGTTTCTAATTGACTGTGCAAATAAAAGAAGGATGGCTGCTATTGAGATTACGACTGAGATCGCCCCGATGAAGACTCGCCGCTTTCTTCGCTGAGAAAAGATGGAAAGTACTGAAGCGAAAACGGATTTGTCGGTATAGTGCGGCGAACTTTTCGTTAAAGAGTGTAGCCATGAAAGCTCACTGATCAATCCTTGCATCTGACTCTTCAAATCACGTCCAGACCGCAGCTCGGCGGCGTTACGAAATGCCAGTAGTCGAAGCGATGCAGGAAGTTCAGATTCGACTGGGATACTCGCGGTGTTAGTCAAAATCGGAACGACTGGAATGTCACGCTGCAATGCCGCTTCAATTTCCACCCTAACAAAATCCCCGGGCGCGTCGATCCGGCGGGTGCCGTCTGGGAGCCGGGCCGTAAGCCAATCGTCTCCGATCAGGACCAGAAGAACCTGGCATTCAGAAACCGCCGCGCCGATGTAATCACGGAAATCGACGCCTAGCGGAACGTTATCGATATCCATGAATACCGCCTTCGGACCAAATTCAGCCTTTATCTGCTCCGCGAGTAGGTGGGCGACATAGCCCGTCGGACCGCGGCGATAGGAAATAAAGATCTGTGCCATGTTACTTCTCGCTGCCTTTCGGAGGTCGAATCATTCTCTCAAGAATACTAAATTCGGAGCAACATTGGAAGGTTCTTTAGTGCGTAATTTGCCTCTTTATCAGCGAACGCGAGGTTCGCCCCATTGCGTCACTCGCTGTACCGAACATCTTGCCGGTCCGGTTCGTACCCGAGAAGCTGAAGCGTGTTCGCTACGAACTGACGCGCGCTGCGCAATTCCTTACTGACCGCAGAAATGAAGATGACCGGGCGCGGCGTCATTTCAAAGCTTGGTCCTCTGGATGTAAACGGCTCCCCAGCCGTGCCCGCAACAGGCAGACGAATACATCAAATTTCGAGGGTGGCTCGATTTGCGATTGGAAATCGGTGTCCGCCCGGATTGGCTCATGTTCCCAGAAGTACGGCTCCACTTTCAGCAAGCCGCTGACTCCACCTGCAGCCGCTCAAAAATCTCCGCGTTTTCTCCCACTCAGCGCCTACGTCTCCCGGCGAAGAGACGAAAATTCGCACTGACTTCATTGCCACATAGCTAAACTTCTAAGCCTCGATCGTGACTCCTGTGCCAACGGTCGCCTTCTCAAAGAAGATCTTGGCAACCTGTTCAGGTAATCGGACGCATCCGTGCGACGCGGGATAGCCGGGTAACTGCCCAACATGCAGGCCCAACGACATACCGCTCAAACGAAGGAAATACTTCATTGGACAATGATAGATGCTCGACATGTGATTTTTATCCTTCTCGCTCACAGTGAAACTCCCAGTCGGAGTCGATTTGCCCGGCCGCCCTGAAGAAATGGGCGAGTCGATGGCCACCTCGTTGCTGACCATGAGATAGACGCGCTGTTTGGAGATGCTGACCACGACATGGATGTTCTGGGTTGTGGCTCTGTCGAGCACATCCTGATAAATTTTTGCTGGTTCCTGCTGCGGTGCCTGAACTTTTCGTTGTTTTGCGCCGCGCAAATTGTGCAAAGCTGAGGCCTGTTGTTTGGCGGTGCTTTCTTGTTCAAGGGAACCGACGCCCTCAGTGCCGGCCCGGGCAACCGTAGCTGCGAAAGGCGCCGAAGTGATGCCAAGTAATACGAGCGATGCAACCAGCTCGCGCATGCCTCGCCCAGAAACCTCATCCTCGGAAGCTATGCCAACGATCCTGCATGTTTGAAGTCGCTCATCGCCGATACCAAGGCCGCTGGTAGGTCGAAGCCAAAAACCAATGAAGGCACCTGAAATCTCCCGCGAGTCTTGCGACCATCGAAAGATCGGAATTACCGCAGCGTCTTCCTGGGCACGGAATTGCTCCGATACCTGAAACCGCCGCAAACGCGTTATCTCGTCAGCGAGGGCACTGGCCACGGCGCTGGCTGAAATAGGGAGATTATCGCGTAGCGCTTCGCGCAATTGTTCATCAATCCCATCGCTGCTCCACCAGGCAAATTCAGATGATTCATCGATAACGACCGCGCCACCGTCTTTGGCGTCAGGGCGCAAAAGCACCGATTCAAGGGTGGTCTCCGGCTCGTTTGTGACGATTTGGAATCTGGACGGATCAGAATTAGCGAGCCGACAAGTAAGCAACGGTTCAGTCACTAGTTGGTTAGCACAGGCGAACAGATCCACAGCCCGGCCGCTTCCAGTCTTTAGCGGCGCGTCATCCTCGGCTGGCAGCGCATCTGCGGGGAGTAAGAACCGCAGCGTTTTGACAGACAAGTTAGGAGCTTTCACTTGGGCGGTGCCCATTAAAACATCGGCCTCATCGACCTGCGTTCAGGATGTTACTCAGCACTCTTTACCATTGCACGTTAATGGCGCCGCAATTCCAACACTGCCAATACGAAGTCCCGGACCTGGCCATGGGAGTGATAACCTTATTCCACGCACCGCAATGCGGGCAGGGCAGAAATTCCGAGCATCGACCGCCAACTTCTTCTTTTGCTTTTCTAGTGGTTGATTTACCTATCTCGCGTGCGGCCGCTTCCTTGTCTGGTTTCTGTCCTATGAGGACTTCTATTTTCTTTGTGGCCAATTTTATCTGTCCTGATTGGTTCTTTCTGTTCTCTATGTGTCGACGATAAAACCTCAGGGCTCATGAAAGCGCTGGTCGCATCGGCCTCCCACAGGCAAAGCATATGTAAAGAGCGGAGTCTTGCCGCTCGGCATGATTTATCGCTCCGCACCATGCACACTCGAACATGAATGGGGCTTCCGACGAACGGCCGGCGACCTCGGCAGACCCAGCGGGTGGAATAATCGTTCCTTTGATTGCTCGCGTCGGATCAAAGTCGCCTTCGATTTTCTCGCCGGTAACTACTTCAATAAATTTTGTCTTTTTGCTCATTTGTTTGGAACTCGAATGATCGCGTCGCTTTGTCCGCCCGGACGCATCCCCTATACTGTGGTGATGGGCAGGTCCGATATCTGAAGAACTTGACCGCGCAGGTTTTAAGGCCTGCGCGATCGGTTCCATTGCTTTCAAACGGCGTTAGTGGCGCTTGGTCGCAAATTTCCGGATTAATAGAAATAATCGCCTCCGCAATTGCCGCACGTGTACCATTGATACTGTGTCGTTGATTCGACGATATGACGCAGCGCACCACAATGGGGGCACACGACGAACCGCCCTCGCAGATAACGGCCACCCACTTCGCCTTCCTTTGGTGGCGCAGCGGCGTCTTTGCCCCCTTCGCCTTCTTTACGGCCCTTTTCTGCGACGATCGCTTCAATCTTTTTTGTTTCTGCCATATTTTATCCTTTCTTCTTTTTGTTGTTTTTGTTGTTTGCCCGGCTACTGCGCCGGGCAAAATCGTTTGCTTTGGTCTGCTGAGAACTGTTGATAATCGCCTTCGTTCTATCAGGGATACGATTTCAGGGCGCGTACTTGCAAGTTCTTTTTGATCAGATCCGTGCAATATAAGACCGGAAGCAGCTTCGCCGCTCCCCATGTCGCTGGTGTCTTGGCGCGTCTCCTCTCGCAACACCCAAATTTGAAGCGACCTGTTGCCAAAGCTTTATTACACGAAATCGCCAGCCCGTGGGAATCGGGTCCCCAGATTCGCGATTAGGATTGAGGAAAGAAAAGGCGAGCTAGTATATTTCGCCGATGTCTTATCCGTTGCTGCCGAGACAGAGATTTTGAGCGGAATTTCCTGCCGCAGTCCTCGGTCTCCCACGTACAGAACCGATCGAACTTCTCAATTCGCCCGCCTCATTGCAGCGCACTGGTCACGATTGGTCCCCGGTTTTAAGGAAACGCCTACAGCATTTGCCTACAGTTTTGGAACACCGTGAATGAAACAGCACAGGGCGAAATCGCCCTGTGCTGCCATGTACTAGGCCAGGATAAATTACCACGCGAAGGTAACTACCCCATCGATGGGACACCGGGCCCAGCTCCAATCTGAATCAACCCATAGGGTGTGGCCGCATGCTGCTCGGATCGGCATGATATACCCTCGGCCGCTGACTTCTCCTTCAGTCTTTTCTTCCTTCGCGGTTCCGCCTTTTCCGGTCGGCTCACCTGTGCCCTCCCATTTCTTGCCTGCCTTTTCTTCTGCCATATACTATCCTTTCTTCTTTTTGTTGTTGTTTGCCGGGCTGCTCCGCCGGGCAAAGTCGTTTGCTGTGGTCTGCTGAAAATCGTTGATAATCGGCTTCGTTTTATGATAGATACGATTTTAACGCCCGCACTTGCAATTTTTCTTTGATCAGACGCGTGCAATATAGGTTGCAATTTCCTTCGTCTACCATGACGGTCTTGCCGCGTGTGCCCTCGCGGAGCATTTTGCGAATCTCGAATTTCTCCTCGTTATCCATTCCGACGGTTGGCTCGTCGAGAAAGAGGATTGCCGGGTCCCGCAGCAAACAGCGCGTGAGTGCCAGCAGTTTTCGCTCACCGCCCGACAGCGTTTTACCTGCGGCCAGATTGGCGTCCAAAATCGAGCCCGTCTCCGAAGGCGGGAGCTTTTGGCTCAGAATCCTCCAAACTCCTGTGCGTTGGCAGATGCCTTGAAGTTCCTCGTCGGCGGCATCCGGTTTGGCCATCCGCAGATTTTCCCGGACTGTGTCAAAAAAGAACGCTGGGAATTGCGACATCATCGCAATGCGCTGCCGCAGTAGATCAGGTACGTAATCGGTTGTCGGCCGCCCGCCGACCACGATTTGGCCTTGCTGCGGGTCATAAAATCGGAGCGCCACCTTAAAAAAAGTCGTTTTGCCCTGCCCCATTTTGGCGACGAAGCCAGTCGTTTTTTCCGGCGGAATAGTGAAAGAGAGATCGGTAAAAATTTGCCGCGAACCGGGCTTATACGAAAATGTAACATTTCGCGCCTCGATGGTCGGCGCCACCAGTTGGGTGTCCGCTGCGCCGGGCTGCTCCTCTGTTTTCGTGCGGGATTCCAGGATATTCATGACTGTCTCGATGTTTGGCCATGAACTTGAAGCCATTACCAAATAGCTGGAGAGCGCTTGAATGGGCAACATCAGCATCGGCGCAAGTAGAAGCACTGCTACCACGTCGCCCGGGCGCGCGTTGCCGCCCGGCTTGAGCACCAGCCACACAGCGAATCCTAGCAACGCGATCTCGATCAGCAGCGTAGGCAATCGATTAAGAATATTGACACTCTCAACCGTGATCATTTGGCGCAAGCGCGCCTTGAGCGATTTGTCCAAACTTGCATTATGCTTGTCGCTAAAAATGCCCTCTGCCTCCATCGCCTGGATTTCTTCCGGGGATTGCGTGGCGCCCGTGATAAGACTGGACAAAGCCAACATGTAGGTCTGAACCGCCTTTGATGTTGTGCGAATACGGGCGCCAATCTTGCTAATGAGATAGGGCGAGAACAACGCCAGCGCTACGATAATCGGCGGAATCGCGCCCGAGGGAAACTGCACGCCGAAAATAGCGAGAGGTTCTTTGTGAAGCTGGATGAAATTGTAACTTACCAAACCTGTGGTTCCCACTAGGACAACGAACTGCAACGGCGGTTCAAGCGTAATCTGTCGAAGAGTCATTTCCGTTTCTATCGTCATTTGATTGATGATCTGGTTCAGTTGGCCGGAATCATATTTGTGAAAGAACTCAGGCGACTGTCTTAGGACGCGGTCAAATAGACTGGTGCGCAATCGATTTGAGAGCAGTGCATCCATTTTCGTCGTCAGCCATTTCAAGGGAATGGAAAAGCCAACACCGCAAATCGCGAGGATCACCCAGCCGAGATAGGTTCCGACGAGGCGGCGACTCGGAGACTTGATTTCAAGCGAAGGGCGTTCTGCCTGCGACGCAGCGGGTTCCTGGTTAGCGGCTGTGAGGCCGCCAGGTTCTGCTGGCGGTGTGCGGACGTTGATCGGGCTACTAATACTGACTTGGTTGGTTAGGTATCCGAAAAGTTGGACAACACCGCGATCTATTGCTTGCTCGGTCAGCGACAAGATCACATATAGCAAGACCAAACCGCGGCAAATGCCGATGAGCTTCCAGCCAAAGCTAAAAAGAGTTTTCCATTTTAGATCGGAAGGAGGTTCGGCAGATATTCGCTGCATCTCGCCTGCACCTCGCCTGCCGGCGATCGGAGCGCTTGGGAACTGAGAAAGCGTAGGCTGTGGGGCGGGTTTTGTCGCAGCAAGCGGCGGCAGTTGTCGACTGTTCATACTTTATTCTCGTACGCCGCCATGCGCTTTTTTCTACACCGCCGGGCATGTTGCGCTTTGGGCACTTGCAATGTCAAGAGATCCCCGATCTGAGCCTGCTTGTGAAATGCGTCGTCGAGATTGACGGAGCAGTAGCGCTGTAAAACTGAAGTTCGAGGCAACGTCACGTCGTTACGTTCGGTGCGGTTACGTCTCGTCGCCAAGGCGTAGCAAGCCAGTGCAATAACGCTTTCGCTTCCAAAGGACCAATGCTTGGCATGACTGAGATCAGTCGCGCAAGCAAGCCACTCATAACCGGCGCCGCGAAGCTGCTCCCCGTGACTTCCCTAACGGAATGGTGGTTCCAAGGAAGTTCTACATTCACACCACGAGCAAAGAACTCGACCAGGTGACCGTGTTTGTAGAAGAAAGTATGGTCATCATCAAGCCTAGCCATATTGACAGTAACCACGCTTGGAAAATAGCCTGGCCACTCCGGTTGACGAAAATCAAGATTGTTGCACGCGGAAACGATATGGATCTCCTTAAGATATGCTTCGTCGATCCATTCCTTATATTGAAAGATGTGTTCTGCTACTCTACAGCCGAAACTGCAATTTAAAATGCGGTAGCCTCGGTCAATTGCCTGCCGAATTCCTTCGCGGATAATCACTGTGCGCGACGCCAGGTTCTCCCCGAGAACGCGAATGCTGCCGATCTCCGCGTCAGGTGCGATGCGACGAATCACTCCCGCGATGGCGGTGCCGTGACCGAAAAGGTCGGTACCGTCCCCTGACTTCACCTCGATCTGAATTCCGCTGTCAACGACGTGCAAATCGTCGATTAGCGCTAGACCGGCTAACTCCGGGTGATCAACTTCGATCCCCGAATCCAGAACGGCGATGCGCACACCTTTACCCGTTCCGTTAGTCAAGGCTTGGCGGGCTTCCTCGAGTTTTAACGGAGATGAATCCATCTTCAGCGCCGATTCCATCCAACCGCAGTCCCGAGCAGTCGATAATCGATTAGATCTCTGATTACTGCGGCAGCCGATTGAATTGCGGCGAGATGTAGTGGCTTAAAACCCTCGGGAGTTTTCCCAGCCGGCATGGGCTCTCCCTGCTGCATGAGAACATCGAAAAGCTGCACACAGGAAATAACCCCACGCACTTGGTTAAGAAAATACAAAGGCACGGCGATCATCGCATAGGTGGTATTGTGCAGTTTCTTGTCGAGGTCGGCGCTGTATTTCACATTTTTGTACACGTTGCTCTCGATGAATGCCTGCTCACTAGCGACAACCAAGCTGATGATGCCTTTATTAAGCGGTTGTTTAAAACCAACGATCTTGTCGGCATTCGGGCCGCTATTGAAGGTAACGACAAGATGTTGCTTCCCTTCGTCGAGCAGCCAGATGCTGCCCTCGTCGGCAGATATTCGCTCAAAAGTGTCGGTTAAGACCGTCAGCAACATTTCGTCGCAGATGCTCAGGAAGTTAGCGGGCGATATGGCGTCGCCGATTTTTGCGAGATGTTCTTGCAGCGCAGGTCGCAGTGGAATGAATCGCTGCTCTGGAAGAAAGTTCGCCCGAACCGAAGTAGTCATTTTGGCGATTCTCTTAAAATTTTTATTTCCCTTACGAGCGCAAGAATCAGGTCAGGCTGCTGTTCAAGAAGCCTGATTAGTTCGCGTCGCTCTTCGTCAGTGCACCGACCAGCGGCCAATTTTGCCAGCTTTTTTTGAATCCCGGGAGAGATCGGCCGATCTGCGCGGCCAGACACCTCGTCCGTCCTATTCTCAATCAGTCGAAAAAGTGGCGTGAAATCGTCAATCATGCGTTCGCGAAACGTCTAAATTCTCCGAAAAATCAATACGAGGAAAAGCGCCCGATGGCATAGAATAGAAATGAAGTGCCCATTCTTAAGACTTATCGGCTACTGCTGTCTTGCACGTTAATTTCTAATTCACAGACCGATGCGAGCTCCGGAGCGCATCTCGACAGCTCCACAAAATCATCCCACCCCAGGGTCAACCACGGGTCGGTCCGATGCAGCTCCGCCAGCACGGCGGTTCTGATTCTGACGCGGGCGGATTCGAGGGCGCGGCTTACTTTGGATTCGTGCCAATTCCATATCCGGCCGATCTCGCGCTGAGTGACCTCATACATGTGAACGAGTCTAAGCATCAGCAACATCTCTGGCGATTCCGCTGCGAAGGCGTTCATGACAGCCTGGTGCAACAACCCTACGAGGGCGTTATCCGGCTGACGTGCCGGAAAATTACCGATCCCTTCGAAATCGTTTGTCTGGCTCTTACCCGATTTATCGCGGAGTGATTCTCTGCGAGAAGCTTCGCGGCGTTTAAAATCGATCAATCGATTTGTTACCACAGTGATTAACCATGAACTCAGTGGGCAGCGACCCCCGTACTTAAGCAGAAGCGGCTCGCCGGAACTGCCGAAGCAATCTGCCCACAAATCAGCGAGCAAATCCTCCGCTTCAGTGCTGCTTGCACCGCGCTTACAAAGCGTGGCTTTAAGTTGAGCGCTATAACGAGCTCGCAAGGCACGTGTAGCGCTTTCGTCGCTATCCAATACTTGCTTGATGAATGGTAAATCCGGGCTGCGATCCGAAATTCCGCAGTCTTTAGCGCGGTCCTTCACTTTGTCCGGCGGCTCCAGCACAAAATCGTCTCTTGCCTGAGCAGGTGGCGAACGGCGACCGGAATACGTATTATCTGCCTTCAATAGGGTGGAATCGCTACGCATACTACCTAGTTTTCAAGTTCGGCGCCAAGCTTTATTTGCCCAGCGTAGATTTTCCTGTTTGGCTCGCAGGCGATCGATAGCAACATTCTACGAGCCAGCTGCTTCCGTGGGAACCTCATGGTCTGGAGCGATTCGGGAATCGGAGTTGGTTTAAATCTGGTCTTGGCAAGAGGGATAGCTTACTGGTAAAAAGCCGTCGAGTTGGGCTGCTGGCTCAGTTCGATTCCTGGATTTTAGCCACTGTTATTGACCCTTGAGGACAAAAAATGCCTGAGGCGACCGAAGATCCTGGCTGGATCAACGGGGCAACCTCGCTGCAAGAGCTTTGGCAACGCCGGTTCGACTGGATCCAAGACGCAGCGAGGACCCGCGCATTCGTTAAACGCGCAATTCGGGAAGGCGATTTCCTGGTCGCGTATGATGCTGCACGCGAAACGGTCGAGGAACGTCAAAGTGCCGATCCGTGGATGCAGCAGCAGATGGCGCTCGCTCTTGCCCAACTGGGTTCCACCGCGCGGGCGCAGGCTATCCTAATGACGCTTGTCAATAAGGATCCGACAAACCGTGAAACCCTGGCTCTTCTTGCACGAACTTATAAAGATCAATGGTGTACCGATACGTCCAACGCAGCGGCACTCAATTCAGCATTTGAATGGTACAAGCGGGCTTTTGAGATCGACCCACCCGATTATTACCCTGGGATCAACGCTGCAAGCCTCGCGCTGCTGCGACACGACCACACGACAGCGCATCGCTTAGCCGGCGAAGTGCTCGAGATCTGTAAGCGTAAACTAGCTGCGCCTGATCCCAATGAGATCTATTGGCTAAGAGTTACCCTGGCAGAGGCTCTGGTCATTCTCAGGAGACGCGCAGATGCCAAAAAGGCGTATCGAAGCGCGGCTGCGACGCCAGACCTTAGTTTGCGGGAGCTTTCTTCGACTCGCCGACAAGCGCGCCTGCTATCCAAGCATCTTTATCGCAATTCCCATGTGTTTGATACTTGTTTCCCGATTCCTAAACTCGTTGTCTTTTCTGGCCATATGCTGGATACCGCTGGTCGTAGCGTTCCGCGCTTTCCAGCTAGTAAGGAGCGCTCGATTCGGTTAGCCATTAACAAACAGCTCGAATCGATCGGCGCCGGAATTGGCTTTTCCAGCGCCGCGTGCGGATCGGATATCATTTTTCTTGAAGCGATGCTGGATCGCGGTGCGAATGTGCATGTCGTTCTGCCGTGGCCAAAAGAGGAGTTCATCCAGACAAGCGTAGCCATCACCAAAGATGATAATTGGATTGCTCGCTTTGAGGACGTCCTTCGTCGAGCGGCGTCGGTGCGGGTTTTGGGCCAGTTACACGTCCCTGGCAGTGCAATCGGCTTCGATTACTGCAACTCGGTCATGGTCGGTTTGGCGCGTCTCTATGCGCGGTCCTTAGATCTCGAACTCGTCCCGCTTGCTGCTTGGGACGGTCTCCCGGGCGAACCGGGCGGTACAGGCTCATTTGTCCGTTACTGGCGCGCTCACCACGTGCCCGTGAAGATTATTCCAATGCATTTTCGAGTGCCCCCAAGAACCTCTCGAACTAAACGCGTGAGCGATTTTGGACAGGATATTGACGATGATTTGGAAAAGTGGATGCGCGCAACTAGCCGGCAGGAAATCAAGGCCATCCTATTTGCCGATGTGACCAGTTACGCCCAGCTAACAGAAAAGGATCTGCCGAAGTTCATAGGTCAATTTTCGCAACGAATATCACGCTTGGTCGCGGAGAGCGCCCTCGCTCCCACGAATGTGAACACGTGGGGCGACGCTTTTTTCTTTGTGTTTAATCGCGTGGAGCATGCCGGCCGTTTTGCGCTTGAGCTTCGCGATCTGGTCAAAACAACGAATTGGGCTGACCTTGGTCTACCACCAGAGCTAAGCATTAGAATAGCGGTCCACGCCGGACCGATATTTGTAACATTTGATCCAGTAAGCAGACAGATGACATTTACTGGCGCTCATGTCGTCCGTGCTGCCCGGATCGAGCCAGTGGCTCACGCGGGCGAGGTTTTTGCCAGTGAAGAGTTCGCTGCGCTTGCCGCCGCCGAGGACGCTCAAGAGTTTTCCTGTGACTTCGTCGGGACTACGCAACTGGCCAAGAGCTATGGCTCCTTTCGAATCTACAGCTTGGTGCGTTCCCAAAACACAGTAGCTTTGAAGTTGTAATAGAGAGTCAGACCAACCGCGCGGGTTCACGATTCTTGGATGCCACAGCTGTCGTGGTTAAAGTCTCTGCACGATGGATAAAGTCCGGTGTATGTGAATAGCATTCCCTCTAGCCTACCAATTGCACGTTTCGATCGCTCGCCGTGATCGTCTTGCCGCGGGCGATCATTTCGCGGTAGGGCGATTTAGGGGTCGCTGAGAAAACGAGTATTAAAGGTATAAAGCTGACCCGACCGTCTACTGGCGTCGCACCCATGGCTAGCCGACGACCCCTAGGCGCGCTCGGGGAAAAGTAGAGAGCTATGGCTTCTTTTTCATCCTGAAAAACAGGATAGAACCGCTCCGGCATCGTTTCACTGGTGCGCGTTTGCCGCGTGCGAAACTCGGCGGGCCCGCATAGGCTTCCAAAGTGTCGTGTAACCACTCGGCCCAGCGAATATGCCCGCTGCTTCCATCGTGGCGCGTCTCGAGATTATCCTGTGACTGTACCTCAGGAACGCCCAGTGATTCATTGTCGAGGCGGCACAGTCTAGTGAGCGCAAAGATTCTGCGTCAACAGGCTAGGCAATCTGATCTGGGAGACTCATTGCGAACGAGACGCGCTACCAACTGAGCTATACTCCCATCGTCGACAAAGAGATTAGCACGCCGGGCCGATTTTTCATCAAGTGAAACCAGGTTTGAATTTTCCGGCTTAAATCGTCAACGGCCGCTGACGTCGCTCTCGATAATACGAGCGAAGCGAAAGAACGATTGCAGTGGGCGCTTTCGCGTTTAAGGTGCGCTCTTCAATTCCTAGCATGCTCCAGACGATTCTCGCTCAGGCTCAAAGCGCCGCGCCTCAGGCAGTCCCCGGCGGCGGCATCGGCTCCCTTTTTGTGCCGCTGATTTTCATTTTCATCATCATGTATTTTGTGATGATCCGCCCGCAGAAGAAGCGGCAGCAACAGCAACAGCAACTGATTGCGAGTATAAAAACCGGTGACCGGGTCGTGACCAATGCCGGCATTCACGGTCTTATTTCAAATGTAAAAGAGAACACCGTGCTCGTGAAAGTAGCTGACAACGTAAAGATTGAGATGGAGAAATCGGCCATTACAAATGTGCTGAAAGAGAGTTAAATCATTAAATCGAAATGACTCCCGCGCTTACATTTTTTGTTGGGCTCGCAATGCTGGTCCTCTTCGGTTGGTACTTCGCAACTGATCAAGGGCCGCGGAAGCGCCTCCTAGCCGGCACGCTGATGCTGTTGCTTGTCACCCTCAGCATCGCCGCGATTTGGCCACCACAGAAAAAAATCGCACTTGGACTCGATATTCAAGGTGGCACCTCCTTCCTCATCCGACTCGTGCCCGGCGACAAGCCGATCACCAAAGGAATGCTTGATCAGGCAGTCGAGGTGATTCGGAAGCGCGTGGATTACTTTGGCGGAGGCGAACCGATCATTAGCCCAGTCGGCGGCGATCGGATTCTGGTCCAGATTCCGGGACTCGACACCGCGAAGATTCAGGAAGCACGGGATCAGCTCTCGCGCGTGGCGAAACTCGAGTTTCGTTTGGTCTATCCTGATAATGGGCAAAAATTGAAGGCAATCGATGAAGGCAAGGACGTCATTCCGCCTGAATACCGCATCGAAAGTTACAAACTCCAGCGTGAGGGCGAAAAACCGGTCGAAGAACGGTTGCTAGTAAAAAAGAAAGCTGACTTATCCGGCGATCGCGTTTCGAGCGCGGGCGCTTCCTACGAAAAGGATGGCTGGGTCGTTCATTTGCGGTTCGACCCCGAAGGCGGCAAGAAGTTCGGCGACATCACCGCTGCGCATGTTCATCATCGCTTTGCGATTGTGCTTGATGGCATCATCCAATCTGCGCCTGTCATTCAAGATGCAATTTATGGTGGTGACGCGCAAATCACAGGAAGATTTACTGAGGAAGAAGCGCGCGGGCTGGCGAGTGTGCTTGAGAACCCGTTGCAAACGCCTGTGAGCATCGAAGAAGAGCGGAGCGTCTCGCCGACTCTCGGACTCGATTCGATCCGGGCCAGCATCCTCGCCGGCTTGGTTGGACTGGCCATCACGCTCGTCTGCGTGGCCATTTACTACAAAATTCCCGGTCTTGTCGCAAATCTGGCGCTGATCATCAATCTGATCCTGCTCATCGGCGCGCTCACGATGTTTCATTTCGTCCTCACGTTACCGGGCATTGCCGGTATCATTTTAACAATTGGTCTTTCAGTGGACGCGAACGTGCTCATTTACGAGCGATTGCGCGAAGAAATGGCCCTCGGGAAGTCGCTCAAGGTCGCCCTTAACACGGCCTATGAGAAAGCGTTTAGCTCGATTTTCGACGCCAACGTAACGACGCTGATCACGGCGGCGATTCTGTTTTGGAAGGCGAGCGGCCCCGTGAAAGGCTTCGCGATCTCACTTACGCTCGGTATCTTGGCGTCGTTGTTCACGGCCCTCATCGTCGGGCGGAACTGCCTCGGTTGGCTTGTCGATACAGGACGGCTGAAGCGCATCTCGATGTTGCATTTGATTTCAGCGCAAAACATCAATTTCCTCGGCAAAGGCTTTATGGCCTGCATGTGCTCGCTCGCGCTGCTCTTGGCCGGCGCGACCGCCTTTTACCTCCGCGGTGAAAGAAATTTTGGCGTCGATTTTCGCGGCGGCGACCTGATCACATTAAGCGCCCCGGGCAAGATCGACATCGCACAGGTGCGCAACGCGCTCAAGCCAATCGGACTTGCCGACGCGTCAATCCAGGAATCCACACAAGCGGGGAAGAGTTACATCACCGTCCGCACGCCGTTGAACACCAGCGACAAAGTGGAAAAGCAAATCATGCAGACACTTCCGAATGCGGGATTTCATGTGGAAG
>QHOK01000143.1 GCA_003218755.1 Verrucomicrobiota bacterium | reverse complement strand
CAGGACTGGATACTGCGCGGCCGTGACTGGCTTGAGAGCTGTCAAAACAGCGACGGCGGTTGGGGTGAGACCTGCGGGACTTACGAAAATCCATCGACCAAAGGCATTGGCGAGAGCACCGCATCCCAAACAGCATGGGCAATCATGGGGATCTGTGCATGCGGCGATCTCGACCGGCCAAGTATTCAGCGAGGGTTGCGTTACCTGCTTCGCTCGCAAAAGGCCGACGGCTCATGGGATGAAGACCAAATCACAGGCACCGGGTTTCCAGGCGTCTTTTATTTGAAGTACGACATGTATCGCCAGAATTTTCCACTGCTGGCTCTCGCAACGTACGTGAACTACCGCAACGGTCTGGGCACGCGCACGGGCTTTTATCACTGCGACGAGTAAGACGCGGCGGCCGGACGAACCGGATCGCTTCCGGTGCAAAAAATAAAACCTGCCGTGACGCGTAATTCGATCTAACTGTATAGATTATGGCTTACGAACTACCTAAATTACCTTACGCGTACGATGCTTTGGAACCGCATATCGATGCGCGCACGATGGAAATCCATCATACCAAGCATCACCAGGCTTATATCGACAACGTCAACAAGGCGATCAAAGACAAAGCTGATCTCGAAAAGAAATCGGTGGAAGATTTGATCAGCGACCTGAAATCGGTGCCGGAAGACATTCGCACAGTTGTGCGCAACAACGGCGGGGGTCACGCTAATCATTCATTCTTTTGGAAAATCATGGGGCCGAATGCCGGCGGCGAACCGAAAGGCAAACTCGCCGACGATATCAAATCAACCTTCGGCAGCTTTGATGATTTTAAAGAGAAATTCGCCGCCGCCGGCGTGGGCCGGTTCGGCAGCGGCTGGGCTTGGCTCATTAAAAACAAGAATGGAAAGCTCGAAATTGTTTCGACGCCAAATCAAGACAGTCCGCTGATGGATGGCAACACGCCTATCCTTGGCGTGGACGTCTGGGAGCATGCCTATTACTTAAAATATCAAAACCGACGTGCCGATTACCTCAAGGCGTGGTGGAACGTGGTGAATTGGGACGCTGTTGCGAAGAATTACTGAGCGCCATCGGGATGGAGTAGCGGAGTAATGGAGTAGTGGACTTTGCATTACTCCAAAACTCCATTACGCGACTATTCCGTTCCCGATGGCTTACTTAAACGAAAATTACCTCAAGCTTCAGGCCGGATATCTCTTTCCGGAAGTCGCGCGCCGGGTGCGCGAATTTTGCGAAGCGAATTCGAAAGCGGCCGAGCGGCTGATTCGATGCGGAATCGGTGATGTGACCGAGCCGCTCCCGCGCGCGGCAGTGGAAGCGATGAAGCAGGCTGTCGAGGAGCTTGGCCATCGCGAGACGTTTCGCGGCTACGGTCCGGAACAGGGCTACGAATTTTTAAGATCGGCAATCGCCCAAAACGATTATCGCGACCGCAACATCGAAGTTGCGGACGACGAAATTTTTGTCTCCGACGGATCAAAATGCGATTGCGGGTACATTCTCGACATTCTCGGCGACCAAAACAAAGTGGCCGTTCCCGACCCGGTTTATCCAGTGTATGTGGACACAAACGTGATGGCTGGCCACACAGGCCACAGCAGGAAGGACGGCAGCTATGAAGGCATTCTGTATTTGCCCTGCACCGCAGAAAATAATTTTGTGCCCGATCCGCCACGCGAACACGTGGATCTGGTTTACCTTTGTTTTCCGAATAATCCAACCGGGGCAGTGGCATCGCGCGCGCAATTGTCGCGTTGGGTCGATTATGCGCGCGAGCACGATGCGCTTCTACTCTTCGACGCTGCTTACGAAGCGTACATTTCAGAGCAGGACATTCCGCATTCAATTTTTGAAGTGCCCGGCGCGCGCGAGTGCGCGATTGAATTGCGCAGTTTTTCCAAGAATGGCGGTTTCACCGGCGTCCGGTGCGGGTTTACGGTGTTGCCAAAATCAGTGCTGGCGCGAACGGAGAACGGCCGCCGATTACCGCTCCATCCCCTGTGGCAGCGGCGTTGGAGCACCAAATCCAACAGCGTGAGTTATCCCGTGCAACGCGGCGCCGAAGCGTTGTATTCACAACAAGGCCGGAAGCAAGTGCGCGCGCTCATCGACCATTACATGGGAAACGCAAAACTCCTGCGCGCCGCCGCGGCCGATGTTGGACTGGAGGCTTTTGGTGGTGTAAACGCGCCGTACATCTGGGTGAAAACATCGGAGGGCTTGACGAGTTGGCAGATGTTCGACCAAATGCTGCGCGAGTTGAATGTGGTCATCACCCCGGGGGCTGGATTTGGCGCGCAAGGGGAAGGCTACTTTCGTATTTCCGCGTTCAACAGCCGCGAGAACGCCGAGGAAGTAGCGCGGCGCCTGAGGGGCTTGCGTTGATGTTAAGTGCTGCAGCGCGTGCATGCTCTCAGCGCCCGCAAGATGAGATCCGCTGAGACAGCGGACACGACAGCCTGCAGGCGTGTCACCGAGCGAAGCGGTTACAAATCCTTGTCGATCCTAAGGACAGACGTAGAGTGCACGAAGTTTTTTGGGACATCACGCGTGCCGGATCAAAAACAAAATCTGCCGCAACTTTATCGTTTTTGTTTCCTAATGCTGGGCGACTTGCGCAAAGCGCAGGAAGTCTTTCACACCACGTTGCGAGAGGCGGCGCTGCACGCTGCGCAGGGGGAACTGCCAAAGGAGCCCTTTTGGCTTTTCCGCGACGCGCGCTGGCGCTGTTTGGAAGCGAGCAAAACGGACTTGCAGCCAGAGCCGCTCGAACTCGACGAGCATGATGTAGCTCCAGAAGCCGCGTCACAGATTGAACAGCTTGAGCCCACGCAGCTGGCAGTTTGGATTTCCAACGCCCCCGATCCTCAGAGGGCCGCGCTGGCACTCTTTTATCTCGACGAATTCGATTGCCGCGAAATCCTTGAGCTCGCCGAACTCAAACTCAGTGAACTCTCCCGGCTCTTGGCACAAGGGCGCCGGCAGTTGCAGGCATGGCTGGACGCTAAGCATCCTGAAGCACACAAAGTATGAAGACGCTGGGGTTATTGCGGCGGCAACGCGCTCTTTTGAATTGCGCACCGATCAGCGAGGACCGGTTGACTGATCGTTCGATGCGCTCGGCAGTATCTCGTGCAGCTGCCTCGGCTGACTTTGTCAATCAACAGAACTTCGATCGCGCTATCGCCGAGCTGGTTCGCCTCATTCCAATCCCGCCAGAAACGGCCGAATGGTTTTCGGAAAAGGACCTGGTTGTTGGCTCGAAGTGGACGTGGAAAAAGATGGTGCGCAATCCCGCCGTCCTTGCGATTAGCATCGCGGTCGCAGTCATCGCCGGAGTGTCCGTGTTCCTCCTGCTGAGTCATCTAAATGATTTTCCAGGATCAGCGACTGCTCGGAAATTGTTGACTGTGGCTGCCTCCACGCGACCGGTGATGCTCGATCCGGTAAGCACTGAAGCTGGTACATTGAGCGATTTGTTTTTTATGAAACATGGGCTGGAACATTACGATGTCCCAGCTGAATTCGTGGACTTTCGTACAATAGGTTGCCGCGTTTTCGAGGATGAGGAGTCGCGTCGCATTGCCCAGATTTGGCTTGCTGAAAAACGCATGCAGCTATTTCTGTTTCCGGCAGAGCGGAACACAAAAACCGGCGCGGTGCTGCGGTTTCCTGGATGGCGTTATATTCATCAGGAAGGCTGGGTCGGTGCAGTGACCGAACACAGCGGTGTGTGCTTCATGGCTGCGCTGCGGGGCAGCGAAAAGGACTTGGAGCCTTATCTTTCCAAGGCAACAGAGAGATAGACGCCAAGCTACATCCCCGTGCGCTTTGACACCGAATGTGACGCGTTCAATTTTCTTTTCTTTGCGCCAGGGTAGCTCAGTGGTAGAGCGGGGACTCATAAGCCCTTGGTCGGGAGTTCGAATCTCCCCCCTGGCATCATATTGAATTTCCAATTGCCGATTTCCAAATTGCCAAATGACTCAGCATTGAGTGTTGGACGTTGGATCTTCGGCTTTGGACGTTTTCTCGTCGGCAATGATTCAGGAAAATGTTGTTCAAAAGCTCTTCGCCGCGGGAAATTCCTATTGGCTGACGCGATTCGTCATTCTGCGGCTGCTTGGTTTTGTTTATGCGGTGGCGTTTCTGATTGCTGCGCAGCAACTCGTCCCATTGGTTGGGGAGCATGGATTAACGCCGGCTAATCATTTTCTCAGTCTGATCCAGGCACAACTCGGTTCGCGCACTGCCGGCATGCTGCGAGTGCCAACGCTTTTTTGGTTCGGGATTTCCGATAATGCATTGTCGATCTTCTCCTGGATTGGGCTCGGTTTATCGCTGGTTGTTCTTGGCGGCTACGCCAACGCAATTCTGCTCGCGGTGCTGTGGACGATTTACATGTCGATCGTTCACGTCGGGCAGATCTGGTACGGTTATGGTTGGGAGATTCAGCTGCTTGAGACCGGCTTTTTGTCTATATTTCTTTGCCCGTTACTCGACGGGCGACCGTTTCCAAAGTGCAGGCCGCCCATCCTGGTTTTCTGGCTTTTTCGCTGGCTAGGATTTCGGATCATGATCGGCGCAGGTCTGATCAAACTCCGCGGCGACCCGTGCTGGCGTGATCTTACTTGCCTCGCCTATCACTACGAAACGCAGCCGATACCCAGCCCGATAAGTCGCTATCTTCACTTTGCGCCACTGTGGTTCCACAAGTTTGAGACGGCATGGAACCATTTCATCGAGCTGATCGTGCCGTGGTTTTCATTCGGACCGCGACGGGCCCGTCACATCGCTGGCGTCTTGCTAGTCACATTTCAGATTTTTCTCATCATCAGCGGCAATCTTTCGTTCCTCAATTACCTGACAATCATTCCGTTTCTAGCGTGCTTTGACGATACCTTCCTGCGCCATTTCTTACCGAGAGCGTTAGTTCAGCGCGCCGAACGAGCGGCTGGAGAATCGGAGCCGTCGCGCATCAACAACGCCATCGCGATCGGTCTATCAATCGTTGTTGTCTATCTGAGCGTCGCGCCCGTGCTGAACCTTGTTTCCGGCCGTCAACTCATGAACTACTCCTACGATCCGCTTGATCTAGTGAATACTTACGGTGCGTTTGGCACTGTCGGGCGCGAACGCGACGAAATCATATTTGAGGGAACAGACGAAGCGCTGATTACCGGCGATACGAACTGGAAGGAATACGAGTTCAAAGCTAAGCCGGGCGATCCAAATCGCAGGCCGCCGTTCGTCGCGCCATATCAACCGCGGATTGACTGGCAAATCTGGTTCGCAGCAATGGCGTCACCCGCGGAATATCCCTGGACGCTGCATTTTGTCTGGAAACTTCTGCACAACGATCGCGGCACACTCTCGCTCCTGGCGAACAATCCCTTTCCAGACGCTCCGCCTCATTACATTCGAGCACGACTTTATCGTTATCGGTTCGCGCCGATTGGAGAGAAAGCGTGGTGGAAACGCGAACGAATCGGCGAATGGTTGCCCGCGCTGGATGTAAACGATCCCCAGTTTCAGCGTTTGCTCGATGCGATGGATTGGCCCGATTGAAGATCCGGAATCGCAAAGGAGACGCTGTTCATGAAGTCTGCTCCGGTGATCAGCTCAGGTTTCTTAGAGCGAATCACGGACCCCGCGTCGCCATTCCACCCAGATTACTTGTCATACCGTAATGGCGAGATCACGCAACGTGAGTTAATCGCTCGGCTGCCGCACGTTGCGATGCTTGGCGACAGCGTCTGCATGGACATCTACATCTCGGCGCCCTGGAGCACGTTCTGGCGGGCGCACACTTGCCGCGGTGAGAATTGGTTTCTCGACACTGGTTCACCGCAACTAGGCATTCGCAGCGTTTCCAAAAGGCTGGAAGAGATCATGCCTTTTGTTGCGGTCCAATATGCGGGCATCGGCGCCCTGGTCGATCGTGAGCCTAGCCGTCAAAATTTTTTTCGCCGTATCCTCGGGACACGCAATTTTTCCGGGCAAATCGGCCAGCTGTTGCGAGCGCCGCGTTTTCCCGATCTCATTTTGATCTCAATCGGACACAACAATGTCGATTGGGCATGGCGATGTCCGCCTGATGAATTGAATGCGCCGGAACCACGCTTGAACCATCAATCCCAACAGTTCCGACAAAATTATGCACGCGAGCTGCGCCGCTTGCTTGGACGCGCGCGAACCAAAAAACATCGCGTGGCCATTGTCGTGTTCGGATTAATCAATTTCGAATCCTATTTCAAAGGCCGCGCGATGGCCGAACGTCTTCGAAAATCGGACAGACGTCTGTATCCGCACTTGGAAACGACTTACAAATACTTCATCTCCTTTCATCCAGCTTACCGGTGCAACTTGACTCGTCTCGCTTCAATCGTGAACGAAGAATTGCGCGGAATGGTGGAAGAGCTGAACCGCGAGCTTCACGATGCGGGACACATTCAATTGCGATACTCCCACGCATTGGCGACAGCCGACCTCGGCCGTGTGGAATTGCTCCATCCGATCGATGGTTGGCACGCGTCGGCGGAGGGACACAACGTTCTCGCAGAGACAGCATTCAGCGACCTTGGGCCAAGTCTGGAATTTATTGGGATCCACTAACCAAAGAGCGGCGGCTTATCAGCCGCCGAGTCAAATCTAAGCGGCGGATTGGAAACCAACGTTCCTTGATTACAAATCGCCACGCTCTTTCAACCGCGCGATCGTTTCGCGCATCATCCAATAGCCAAAATGGCCCTGGCGAATTCCCAACAGTTCCGACAAAATTATGCACGCGAGCTGCGCCGCTTGCTTGGACGCGCGCGAACCAAAAAACATCGCGTGGCCATTGTCGTGTTCGGATTAATCAATTTCGAATCCTATTTCAAAGGCCGCGCGATGGCCGAACGTCTTCGAAAATCGGACAGACGTCTGTATCCGCACTTGGAAACGACTTACAAATACTTCATCTCCTTTCATCCAGCTTACCGGTGCAACTTGACTCGTCTCGCTTCAATCGTGAACGAAGAATTGCGCGGAATGGTGGAAGAGCTGAACCGCGAGCTTCACGATGCGGGACACATTCAATTGCGATACTCCCACGCATTGGCGACAGCCGACCTCGGCCGTGTGGAATTGCTCCATCCGATCGATGGTTGGCACGCGTCGGCGGAGGGACACAACGTTCTCGCAGAGACAGCATTCAGCGACCTTGGGCCAAGTCTGGAATTTATTGGGATCCACTAACCAAAGAGCGGCGGCTTATCAGCCGCCGAGTCAAATCTAAGCGGCGGATTGGAAACCAACGTTCCTTGATTACAAATCGCCACGCTCTTTCAACCGCGCGATCGTTTCGCGCATCATCCAATAGCCAAAATGGCCCTGGCGAATGCGCAACAGTTCCGAGCCGCGCCATTTTCGCTGGATCGCCTCAATTTGCTCGGCTGGCGCGATCGAATCGAATTCACCGCTTGCGAATAGAACGCGAGCACAGTCACAAAGCGGTTGATTATGCAATGGTGAGCTCAGATGAAAATGTCGAGCGACGAGAGACTGCTCGATGTTCGCGCGATGCAACTCGCGCCGAATAAGTCGCGCCGCAGGGCTCGCCCAGATCGCGTGCTCGATGTTCACTATCGGCGCCATCAAGGCAACGAAACCAAGATCGCGTTCAACCATCGCGAGCAACGCGCCAATCCACCCGCCGTAACTGGTAGCAAGCACGCCGAACTCGCGGCAGCCACGTTCGCGCAATGCACCCATCACCTGCCGCACTTCGATCACGCCCTGGCGCAGCCCTTCTGCATTGCGGATGAGATCGCACGTGATCGCAAGTTCGCCGTTCCAGTAGCCGCGCGGGACACGCGAAAAATGATACGGCAGATGAAGGAAACATGCGTTCCAGCCAAGTTCATTGAAGTACTCTGCGTAACGTCGATGACCGATCGGACTGGTGGACATGAGCGCATGCAAGAGAAACACTGTCGGTGCGTTGGTGCCTTGTGCGCATCGGAAAAAGTCCGCACGCGCGATGTTGTTGGCTGGAAATTGCGTCTTGATTGGACTGCGCCATGCGATGGTCGCGCGACCGTCCCCGAACGCTTTGGCAAGATCGACGTCGTCTGGAGCGGCGTAGTATTCCTGCGCGGTGAGGCGTTCGCATTCCACCACGTAGCGCTCCATCTCTGCACGGCTGCTCCCGTTCAGCCTGTGGCGCGACTGGAGGAGATTCATCGACGCACATAGAAATCCATCGATTCTGCTCGCGGCGAAACGGGCAATTTTGGAGTGCGGCGACACGTCGCCGCTTTTCAAAGCGCGGACGTGTCCGCGCACTTCAAAGCGTTCTCGCGGCGGGTGTGGCAAGTCGTCCGTTGTCAGGCGAAATGTTTGTTGCAGTCGCGCGTAAAGATTCTTGAATTGGGCCGCTAATTCGGATTCGATCCGCTCGCGCGCCTGTAGTTTTGGTAACTCTGGAAAATGTGAAATCGGATTTCCAAATGCGATCCAGATCGGCGTGCGACGCAGCGGCAGCCATTGTTTTATCGAATACAGCCGATCGCTGCCAAGGATCACGCAGGGCAAAATCGGCACCCCAGCGATGTGCGCAAGAGTCGCTGCGCCCGGCCGGAGCGGTGCTCCTTCGAGCAATGAGCGTACGCCATCGCGAATCCCGCCCTCGGGGAAAAGACCGACGACGCGTCCACCTTTCAGTCGCTCGATGGCGGTGCGGATTGTTTTGCGATCGGCCCGATCCCGCTCTGCTGGGAATGCATCTATTGCGCGCAAGAAGAATCCTAGAACCGAGAAGCGAAAGAATTCCGCCATAGTCATCCAATCGATCTTTCGCCGCACCGCCAACGATATTAGAAACGGATCAAAATGACTGATGTGGTTCGCCGCCAGCAAAAACCCGCCAGTGCGATTCGCGTTTTCGTGTTCGACGAGGTGAACACGTGCGACGCCGGCGAACATCAGTTTTGTCAATAGTTTGCCAGCGCGATAGGATGCCGTTTTGATTTCCACTTTGCGAGTTTTTCGCCACTTTCGTGCGATCGGAAAGCTTTTTTTCAGGCTGATTGCTTTTTTAAACGTGGTATCATAGTTGCCAGTTCCCACCTGAATTGTGGGCCAGAACTATGAAACCGAGGAGTCCTTCCACGGGCGGCAAGGGACGATTTCCGCACACAGACTACTTTTTTCACTCCGGTTTCGGCCAATGGCATGGCGGGTATTTCTCGCCTTACGATGGAGAGGACAGATCGGGGTTTAGGAATTTTTACAATTTAGGACGCGAATACCGGATCGAAGCCGCGCGCGAACGAGCGAAGGAGATGGCGGTGTTTGCATTGATTGTTCTGACCTCCGCGTGGCCGGTGCTCTACATGGTTGTGACGGTGGTGAAATTACTGAGCAAAGGTCGTCCGTAGTTAGCTGGTGGGGTCTCCAACCGCGCCGCATCCCGATCTGCGCGATTAATGTGGCCCTGCGATTATTCCGGCTTGGGCCAGAGAAATTCGTCGCGATATTCTGGCGTCTGTTCCGGTGCCAAGCCGTGGCGTGTGGTGTTTTCAGTCACCACGCGCGGGACGAGAAAATTCAGGAGATAATCTTCGCCACCGGCCTTGGTGCCGCCGCCACTCATTTTGAATCCACCAAAGGGATGACGTCCAACGATCGCGCCGGTGCAGGAGCGATTGATATAGATATTTCCCGCCTCCAGTTGCGCTTTAACGCGCTCGATATTGGCTGGGCTGCGCGAGAAAAATCCGCCGGTCAACGCGTAGTCGGTCCCGTTCGCTACTTCGAGGGCTTCATCGAGATCGCGCACTTTTAGCACGCTCAGCACCGGTCCGAAAATTTCTTCCCGCGCGATGCGCATGTTTGGTTTTACGTTCGTGAAAATGGTAGGCGGAATGAAATATCCGTGCGGCGGGATTTCCTTTGCCTGATAGGCGAGCGTCGCCTCACTCTTGCCTACCTCGATGTAATCCAGAATGCGCCGGTAAGCGGCCTCATCGATCACTGGCCCGACCATGATCCCAGGTTCTTCAGGATTACCAATGCGCAGACTCG
>QHOK01000243.1 GCA_003218755.1 Verrucomicrobiota bacterium | reverse complement strand
GAAGTTCCGGCGGTGGCACCACTTCTTCGCTTCGGGTCCTTGTCGTAGTCGTTGTCGCTGTTCTGGTAGTGGTCGCGCCGTACCATTGCCGAGCCGCCTCCAATGAATCTGGCGCCGGCTCTGGGCTGTAAAGATCGCGCCGATTAACAAGCGTCGTGCAGGAGTTCGCCGCACCGAAAAGAACAATAACCAGAAGCAATGCCAGCCATTTCACGGCGTCGATGCAAACAGAAGCGTGATGGCTTGTCAATGCCCCGATTTTCCTCCGAAAGCGCCTGCTCAGTTTACCCGCCGTGGCGGGCGAAAGCCTTCGGAGTTCGGGGTTGCGCGTTGCAATTCTTGCGAGAAAATTTGTTTTCCGTCAGGGGCTATGGATCGAGGACTTACAAATCCCGCCAGGGCAGGAATGCAGCAACGGTAGTCTGATCCTCCTTGCCGTAGTTCTCTGGCGGACTTTTTTGGCACGGCGGGACCACAGCCTGCCCTGAGTAAATGCGAAGGAGGCACACTGCTGTCTATCAGTTATGAAACTCCTTAAAGTAAAAACGGCGCGCTTTTCGCGAGTCGTCGAAAAATGCGATAACCCGCACGTTTACACTCTTTGGCAAAAGCCATCTGCAAATCGTCACCTTCAGGCGCAAATAAAGAAGAATCGCGTGATGACAATCCTGAAGAGCGAAAGCGGGACGGACTTCGGAATCGCTGGGTTCAAACAAAGAAAAGGCGCAACCTATCTCGTCTTTCCGAAATCGCTGAAAGGCTTTGCTGACAAGCGGATCATTGGAATCGACTGGTCGCTCGTGGGCGAGTAGTCGCCTTACCCTGGCGGCCAGGCGAGCGCACGTTTGCCCAGCAAATGGACATGCAGATGTGGCACGCTTTCACCCGCGTCGGGCCCGCAGTTAATCACGACACGATAACCGTTCGACAACTCCAGTTTCTTCGCCATGTCGCGCGCGACCAGCAGTAATTTGCCAAGCAGCGCGCGGTCATCGTCTGTCGCGTCCGTCAAACGCGAAACGACCTTTTTTGGCACGATCAGCACATGCACAGGCGCTTGCGGGTTAACGTCGTGAAAAACGACTGCGTCGTCATCCTCCCAAATGATTTTCGCCGGGATTTGTCGTGCGATGATTTTTTCAAAAATGGTCATGATGCTTCTGAGCTTGGAGTCGGCCACTGGATCGCTGTAAATCTGCGCAATCTGATGCTAATTCAAACCCGAAAACTGGAACCGTTTCGGTGTATCTCGCAAAATTTTTAACGCACTGAGCAATCCAATCGCGCAAAATCAGTCGTCGCTGTTAGTCTTTCGCGGACGAAGCAGACAATTTCCTCGCGAAGCGCGTCGCAGGCACGCGTCCACGTTTTGACGCCGCGAAGGTGTTTTACGCATGATTGCAGCGAACAAAGCTGAAGATTATCGGCTCCGGTTGCAATCAAGGCGCTGATTCGTTTTTCCAAAAGATCGAAAAACGCGAGTTCATAACCTGCGCCGGCGTGGTGCGCAATGTCCAGCAACGAAATGGAAATCGGTGGCGGCGAGGGCGCAAAATGCGGCACAATCTCCTTGTAGCCGATCGCTTTCAGCACGTAACGCACAGTCTGCGACAACTGGTTAAACGCCACCACGTTTTCGTCATTTCGCAGGTGCAGGTAAAAAGCAATGCTCTCAGTCACGTGATCGGTGAGCCACCAACTGGGATAACCGGCTTCGTCTGCCGCCCGCGTGATCGCAGCATGCAGCCAATCACGGTTAAACTCGAAGAGTTGTCCCGAACTTGTGCGGAGATATGGAAATTCTTCCTTAAACGCGACCATGGTTCTTGTTTCGGATGTTGCGTGATCCTGGCGTGGAATTCTGTGCGGTCTCAGGCGGAAATAATTCGCGCTGGAGCGCATTGGGTTTTACGCGACGTCCCAACGTATGAATGGCATCGACGAACTCATCGACATCCTGAAATCGCTGATACACGGACGCGTAACGCAAATAGGCCACTTCATCGATCGCGCGGAGTTTTTCGAGCACTTTCGCGCCAATCACCGACGACAGAACTTCGCGGCCACCGGTTTCCAGTTCGTGGACAATCTCGTCCACAATATCCTCCAGCGTAAGAAGACTCGTAGAACGTTTTTCAAACGCTTTCGCAATGCTTGCAGCCAATTTACGACGATCAAAGGGTTCATGTGTTCTATTGCGCTTCACAACACGGAGGTCAGAGCGCTCGATCTCCTCATAAGTGGTGTAGCGATATTTACATTTCAGACATTCGCGGCGGCGGCGGATGCTGGAGGCATCCCGCGACTGACGGGAATCGATGACCTTGTCATCACGAGACCCGCACTTGGGGCAACGCATAGTGTTAAGCGGCTAATTAGCACACCATAAGTTGTGGCGTCAATGCTTCTTTAGTTCTTCCTGTGATTTAAAGAGCCGCTCCCAGAAAGCGACGCGAGGACGTGTGTGCAGACCCAAGCTTCCGCGAAACCGAATAGGATCTTATTA
>QHOK01000237.1 GCA_003218755.1 Verrucomicrobiota bacterium | reverse complement strand
CACGCCTGTTTTCATTTTGAGCGACACCTCGCTCGCTACACGCATCGAAGCTTTCGACGAACCCGATCTTTCGAAGTTAATGGTCGATCCCAAACCCGATCTCACTCCCCGCGAGACGTTCAAACCGTATCCCATAGACCAAATCACGCAACACGTACCGCCGGGCACGCGCATTCTCGATGGAAAATACCCGCTTCTGGCCGGGCTCGAGCACGACGAAATGGGGCATCCCACTGGTAGCCCCAAGTTGCACATGGCGATGACCGCGAAGCGCCGTAACAAATTGCGCAAACTCGCCGAAGAAATTCCGGTGCCGGAAGTTTTTGGCGATCAGGAGGGTGACACCTTGATGGTCGGCTGGGGATCAACTTACGGACCCATTCATGACGCGGCGAAACAAGCGCGTGAACACGGCGAAAAAGTTGGCGCGCTGCATTTGCGTCATCTCCATCCACTCCCGAACGGGCTTGAAAAAATCTTCGAAAAATTCAAGCGAATCGTCACGGTCGAAATGAACGATCAGGGTGTTTACGGTTTTGGCCAGCTGGCCACGATTTTGCGTGCCCGCTATTGCGAACCGAAAATCACGAGCTTCACCAAGACTGACGGGCTCACGTTCCGGGTTAAAGAGATTTTGGACGGCGTGTTCAAGGGCAAATCATTCGCTGCGCGACACATCCCGCGCGAAGGCGCGCCGATTGTTCACGAGGACACCGCGGCGGAAAATGTGAAATCGCTAAGAGAAGTCGTGCCGCAAGGAGTAGGCTAACGAATCAGGAAAGCAGGAAGCAAGGAAAGGAATTTGAATCCGGGCGGATTTTCTCCTGAGTTCCTGGCTTCGTGATTAGTTTCTAAGCTAATGCGGCGCGAGCCGCGGCCCGCTTGGCCAGAGAAAATTCTTTAGTGCGTACAGCTCGAGGGCAAACGGAACATATCCGCCATACCCGAGCAGCGGCATTTCAAAAACGTGGAAGAACGCCAGGCCGGGGATGTGATAAATCCACTTTGGGAAAGAGTAGTAGTTCCACATTTCCCAAAACAGCCCGCACACCAGCGCGCCAAGCGACAGCGAGATCACCGTGCGCCAATCGCCCTCGCGCAGTTCCTTCAAGAAATACGATCGCGCCGTCCAGTGATTGATCGGTTCCAAAATGAAAACCAGCGCAATCCAGGTGAACGGGTAAAAGATCTTAGGCCAAGCCAGCATCGCCGAGAGCATCGCCAATCCAACGACAAAGAGGCCGACAAACACTGCGCGCGTTGAAGGAAGGCGCGGTCCGGAAGCGAATCGATCCATCCAGCGGAAGTTGCGTATCAGCTCCGCAGTTTCGAACACGGCCGGAGCAACAACCGTATATGAAATCGTGCTAAGCAGGAGCTGGAGCGGGTCGAACAGCTCCGGTCCGAGGTACTCCCAATTTCCCGTGCGCAGGTTGATCAGCTCAAACGACCACCATACCGGCGCCGAAATGAGAAACAGCAGGACGAAATCTCTCCGCGAACGCATCCAGATGGAACTCCCCGTTCGCATCTGCACCAGGGCATCGGCCACCAGGATGTATCCAAGCCACAAGGGAAAGAACAGGTAACTCGTGCGGACACCCGGGAGGGTCCAGTTCAGTGGCCAGCAAACCGCCACCAGGATCAGCCCCAGCCAGCCACGTGGCGGCCAGTGGCACGTTTCGCGACGTATCTGCTTCTCAACTGCTCGCATTTTTTGGCTCCCTGTGGTAAATAATGAATCAGGAAAGCAGGAAAACAGGAATAGGTTTGAATCTGGAAAACATGAATCCAGGAAAACCTACTGCCAGTCTGGCTCCGGACTTCCTGCGTTCGTGATTTCCTAAGAGATAATTTATGAACGAAGCAACAACAGGGAATGGCGACGGTTCCGGTGTAGAGGCGGCTGTGTCAGCCGCCGTTGCGGAGCCGCCGAGAGAGAAATTAACAAAGAAAGCGATCACAGCCGATCACCCCACGTGGTGTCCGGGCTGCGGTGATTTCGCGGTGCTCGCCGCGTTTTACAAAGTCCTCGAGAAACGCAACCTCGACCACGAAAAGATCGTCACCCTCGCCGGGATCGGTTGTTCATCGCGTTTTCCATATTTCGTCAACGGCCACGGCGCGCATTACATTCACGGCCGCGCCGTCCCGCTCGCCAGCGGCATCAGCCTCGCCCGGCCTGACCTCCACGTCTTTCTGTTCGGCGGCGACGGCGACGGTTTTTCCATCGGCGGCAATCATCTCGATCACGGCGCGCGCAAGAACATCAACATGACCTATTTCATCATGGACAACTTCGTCTACGGCCTGACCAAGAAACAAACCTCGCCGACGTCGCCCATCGGGTTCAAGAGCAAGACCGATCCGACCGGCGCGATCGATCAGCCGGTCAACCCGATGAAAAAATTGATCTCGGCCGGGGCCACGTTCATCGCGCGCACCCACGCCACGCAGGTCAAACACATGATGGAAGTGATCGAGCGCGCCTTCGATCATCAGGGCTTCAGCGTCATCGAATGCTTGAGCGAATGCGTGGAATTCTTCCCCGACGTGTTCGATCCGGCCGATCCGAAGAAAGGCGGCAGCTTCGAACTGATCCAGGAAAAGAAATGGGACAACACTCCCGAGGACGAACTGCGGCACGACGTCACCGATGAGCTCGCAGCGTATAAACTCGCGCAGCTCCCGTTCCCCGGCGTCTTCGGCGTGTTCAACGAAACCGATCGCCCAACCAAAAACGCGCTCGAAAAAAAGTGGATCGAGAATACCCGCGAAAAAACC
>QHOK01000236.1 GCA_003218755.1 Verrucomicrobiota bacterium | reverse complement strand
AGCCACCGCTGGCGTGAGCGAGTGTGACAAACACGGAGAACAGTTTCATAAAATCAAATCTGGACTTCACGCCGGCCAGCGGTTGGCTCCAGCGATTGGTTAGGCGCGTTCATGGGGATGCGATACAGGGTCTGGTAAGCTCGCTACGACTGAACGCGAGATGGTCGCCGAGGCGCAGTGAGTAGCCGGGAGCAACGCCGCTGGCAAGGAATGGACGTGAAATCAAGAGCTGACGTCCAGAAGTAAGTCGCTCAAGAAGCGCGTGCCAAGTAGCTTCCTCCTCTGTGCCAACAAGTGTCCATGTGAAAAGTTCCTCGTGTTGGTTTGCACAGGCAATTAAACACAGAAGCATTCGCCGTGCACGACATCTCCTCTGTCGGCTAACGAGAAGTAGACGAACATTCGTAAAAGATCACGAACAATTTTTCGCCTAATTCTGGATTGCTTTTTCGGTTCATGTCGGTCTTACTGAAAGCTTTTCGTCGTTATGCAACCCCAAACCAATGCCACCGGCAAGCCGAAACTGCTGGAGCAAGTGCGCACCTTCATGCGCGCGCGCCGCTACAGTCTGCGCACCGAACAGGCTTACCTCGACTGGATCCGTCGTTTCATTCTCTTCCACGGCAAACGTCATCCTCGCGATCTGGGCGAGACGGAGATTACGGATTTTCTGACCAGTCTCGCGGCGCAGCATCATGTCGCGGCCTCGACCCAGAATCAGGCATTGAGCGCGTTGTTGTTTTTGTATCAGCAATTCTTCGAGCGCAAACTGGGCCGGCTCGATTCTGCATTGCGCGCAACGCGCTCGCCGCGCGTGCCGGTGGTGCTCACGAAGCTTTACGTTTGCGGGTGAAAGACATCGATTTCGGCTATGGTCGGATCATTGTGCGGGATGGCAAAGGAATGAAAGATAGGGTAACGATGTTGCCCGGCCGTTTGCGCCAGCCACTACGGGAGCACCTCGAGCATGTTCGCTTCATGCACGAGCGGGATCGTGCGCTTGGGTTCGGTTCGGTTTATCTACAGGATGCACTCGAGCGCAAATATCCGAATGCAGCGCGCTCGTGGATCTGGCAATACGTATTTCCCGGGAGCAAAAGATCGGTGGATCCGGTGAGCGGTCAGGTACGCCGGCATCACGTGCTGGAAAAATCGCTGCAGAATGCGATCAAAAATGCCGTGCATGCCGCCGGTGTCGATAAGCCAGCGAGCTGTCACACGCTACGACATTCATTCGCAACACACCTACTCGAAGACGGCTACGACATTCGCACGGTGCAGGAGCTGTTAGGGCACAAAGACGTGAGCACGACGATGATTTATACGCACGTACTCAATAAGCCGGGCATCGGCGTGAAGAGCCCTCTGGATTGAAATTTCGCGAGCGCGAGCGCGCGATTGCTATCATGCGCGACGACTGCGCTACGGTCGCGCACGCGCGCTTGGTGGTTACGCTCGTACCGGCACGCTGGCGGTGCGCTCGAGTTTGCCCCAGCTGACCCATGCGCCTTTGATCGCGCGCAGGATTGCTTTCCAGATGCAGTAACTGAGCATCGGGCGATAGATCAATCGCATCGGCAAAATGCGCCAGGCGCGCACGATCGGCTCCCGCTCGAGCATGCAGGCGAGCGTGGCGAGGATCACGTCCATGGCCAGGAATGTGATAATGAATGGCAGCACCGCCCGCCAGACGCCAAAGGGCAGCGATGCAATCAGGAACAAGTCCACCATCGGCGTAACAGCCACGAGGATGATCTGAAAAAACCAGATGCTCGGTAAACTGAACCAGCCCAGCGCGCGGTAGTTCCAGTTGAACACCATGTCGCGGTGTTTCCAAAGACATTGCAGCGTGCCATAAGCCCAGCGAGAACGTTGTCGCGTCAGTGTGCGCACGCTTTCCGGCGCTTCCGTCCACGCGATCGCGTCGGGCACATAAACAATGCGCTGGCGCTGTCTGTGCAACGAGAGCGTCAGATCAGTGTCTTCAGCGAGGGTTTGCAGACTCAGCCCGCCCGCTTCATTGATCGCGTCCTTACGAACAGCGCTGATCGCGCCAGGCACGACGGTGATGCACTTCCAGCGGTTGTAAGCACGCCGATCCAAATTAAAACCGCAGGTGTATTCCAAGGCCTGGCAACGAGCAATGAACGTGCGCAAATTCCCGACCTTCGCGTGACCCGACACTGCGCCGATGCGTGCATCTGCAAATGGCTCGAGCAATCGCGGGAGCGTATCGCGCTGACACTGCGTATCAGCATCAATGAAAACAACGATGCCGTGACGCGCCGCAGCCAGGCCGCGTCGCAGAGCGCGCGCCTTACCACGATTTTCCTGCTGCAACAAACGCACGCGCGGCTCGCCCCGCTTCGCGCCCGAAGGGCAGCCGGTTGTTCCAACCGGCTGGGACGCCCAGCCCCTTTTGGCCGCGTTCACTTCCGAACTCGCTTCATCCGCGTGAAGGGGCTGCCCGCCGGTAGCGGGTCCGGCGCTGCATGCGACGCGCTCGACTTCCGCTGCGGTTTGATCACGCGAACCGTCGTCAACGACGACGACTTCGATTTCGCCCTTGTAATCTGTAGCCAGAAGGGTGCGCAAAGTTTCGCCGATCACTTTTTCTTCATTGTAAGCAGCCATCACCACACTGATCGGCTCCGCAAAATCTGTTTTCGGTCCGCGCCGAAAACGGTACGCAAGCCAGATGACGATCAGAGTGCGAACGACGACCAGCGCTGTCGCCACAATCATGAACGCCCAGAGAAATTGCTCGATGCTATGATAAACGCGAAACCCGGTGCTGCTCACGAACCGAGTGAGCGATCGCGCATTGCCTTGCAAGGGTGGCATTACTGCGTCGCGGGTCGTGCCCAACAGCGTGCTCAAAGGCACAATGGTGTCGCCTCGCGTATGCAGCCAATCCAGAATTCGCGGAAGCGCTTCTACTGTCTGGGAGCGATCTCCGCCCGCATCATGCAGCAGGATCACGCTGCCATCGTGTCTTTGTTGTTTAATCCGCCGCAGAATGATGTCCGCTCCAGGCTTCGCCCAATCTTGCGGATCGATATTCTCCAGGACCACCAGATAATTGAGATCTTCGGCGATTTTCAGCGGAGCCAGCTCGCTCAGTTGCGTCGGACCGGTATCAGAGGCGTAAGGCGGGCGGAACAATGTAGTCGCGCGACCTGTTATCGTTTCGAGCAATAGCTGGGTCGCGTTCAGCTCAAGCCGAATGTGCTCCGGCCAGCAGAGCGCCAGGTTTGGATGATAATAAGTGTGGTTCCCGATCTCGTGCCCCTCGTTGACAATGCGTCGAACAAGCGACGGATAACGCTCGGCGTTCACGCCCACGAGGAAAAACGCCGCTTTTACATTTGCTGCTTTCAGAATGTCCAGGATCTTTGGCGTCCACCGCGGATTAGGGCCGT
>QHOK01000235.1 GCA_003218755.1 Verrucomicrobiota bacterium | reverse complement strand
GTGGCGCCATGGTCGACGAACATAAAATAATCTTTACGTCCGGGCTTCCCGCGCCTGCCTTAACTTTGCCAGTTGCGCGGTAAAATCTTTTAGACGTCGTCGATGCTCTTCGACGACCGCTCTGGGAGCGCGGTCGACAAAGGATCTGTTTTTCAACTTGCCCTCGACTTTTCGCAACTCGCTTCCGATCTTTGCAATTTCCTTATCCAGCCTTTCTTCCTCCCCTGCTTTGTCCGCCGCGGTAATGGCCAAGAAAATCTCGCCGAGCGGTGTGACCGCGACAGGATTGCTAGCCTTCGGTTGGTACTTCCGATCCAATGTTATTTCTTCGGCATTTAACAGCCGCCCGATGGTCGGAATTTCGGCCGAAATCGCTTTCTCATTTGTGCGTAAAATAAAACGTAACTTCTTGTTGGACGGAAGCTTGACTTCCGATCGGAGATTACGTCCAGCTTGGACCGTCTGGTAAATATTCGAAACCAGCCGTCGCCTGCGCATTAGATCGACATCCTCCAAAGGCGTTCGGGCGGGCGGCAGCGCGAATTGAATTGAATCATTTCCCAAACCGAGCACCGACCAAAGCTCCTCCGTGATGTGCGGCATGAACGGATGGAGCAAGCGCAGAAACGCCGAGAGCACCATGTCCATCACGGCCAATGCGGATCTCTTTCCCGCTTCGTTGTCAGCGAAGATATCTGTTTTCGCGGCTTCGACGAACCAGTCGCAATAGTCGCGCCAGAAAAAATCGTAAAGACGTTGTGCGACTGCATTGAATTGATAGTCACGATAACCTGCATCGATTGCGTCGATCGTCTCGTTCAATCGCGCAAGCACTTCGACTGCGTAGATCGACAATGATCGATTGTCGATTGTCGGCGTGGCATCGCTCGGACCATGCATTTGCCGAAAGCGAGCAGCGTTCCAAAGTTTGGTCGCGAAGTTGCGCCCTTCTTCGATTTGCTTTTCATCAAAGCGGATGTCCTGGCCGCTTGGCGCAATGCGCATGAGACCAAACCGCAAGCCATCCGCGCCATACTTGTCGATCAGCTCAAGCGGATCGGGCGAGTTACCGAGCGACTTTGACATCTTGCGACCCTCCTTGTCGCGGATCAACCCCGTGAAATAAACATCGCGAAATGGGATGTTCTCTTCGGCGCGGTCGGATTTTCCCGGCTTAAATTCGAGGCCAGCGATGATCATTCGAGCGACCCAAAAGAAAATAATGTCCGGTGCGGTCACAAGCACGCTGGTCGGATAAAATTTCTTCCGCGTCTCTTCATCCATGGTTTCGTAGGCCCAAAGCCAAGACGAAAACCACGTGTCGAGCGTGTCGGGATCTTGCGTCCAGTTTTCGCCCGGCGACTCAATCTGGACACGAACATCCCCTTCCGTTGTAGCGACAGCCGTGTCGGCTGTGCCCCTTGATTTTGCAGGCGACACGCCTGCCTCTACAGATTTGGATTTCGGATACCAGGCCGGTATCCGGTGCCCCCACCAGATCTGGCGGCTAATGCACCAGTCGCGAATGTTCTCCAGCCACTGCGCGTAAACTCTTTCCCAATGTGCAGGGAAGAAGCGGATAAGATGGTCATCCACCACGGCCAGAGCTTTCTTCGTCTTCGGATAGCGCAGGAACCATTGTTCGCTGATCCGCGGCTCGATCGGCACGTCACTTCGTTGGCTGAATCCGACATTGTTTTCGTATTCCTCCGTTTTCGAAAGGAGATCTTTTTCCTCTAATAATTCAGCCGCTTTTTTGCGCGCCTCGAATCGATCGAGGCCGTCCAACTCCGGAACGGCCGGACAATTGATTTTCCCATCAGGATACAAAACATCGACGACTGGAAGGTTATGGCGCTGTCCAATCTCGAAATCGAGTGTGTCATGGGCGGGCGTAACTTTCAAAACGCCTGTGCCGAACTCGGGATCGATCGCTTCGTCGGCGATGATCGGAAGTTTTTTGCGCGCGAGCGGACGCCAGGCATCTTTGCCGACCAGATCAACATAGCGCTTATCGCTGGGATGAGCTGCCACGGCTGTATCGGCCATGATCGTTTCCGGCCGAGTGGTCGCGACTTCAATGAAACGTCCGGGCTCTTCCGCGATTTCATAGCGAACGTAGTAAAGGTTTCTCTTCTGCGATTTGGAAATGACTTCCTCATCGGAGAGCGCAGTCTGCGCCGCCGGGTCCCAATTAATCATCCGACGCCCGCGGTAGATTAATCCTTTGCGGTAAAGATCAACGAAAACCTTTTGAACAGCCCGAACGTAAGCATCATCCAGCGTATAGCGTTGCCGCGACCAGTCGCACGAGCATCCTAGTCGTTTCAGTTGTTCGATGATGATGCTGCCATGTTTATTCTGCCAATCCACCATGCGACGCAGGAATTCCTCACGACTCAGATCGTGGCGCGTTACTCCTTCATTTTTGCGCAGCCACTTTTCGACTGCTGTTTGGGTGGCAATGCCCGCGTGATCGGTCCCTGGCAGCCAGAGTACTTCGAAGCCCTGCATTCGCGCGCGTCGGGCAAGGATGTCTTGGATGGTGTTGTTTAAAACGTGACCGAGCGTGAGCACGCCCGTGATATTC
>QHOK01000063.1 GCA_003218755.1 Verrucomicrobiota bacterium | reverse complement strand
GTGCTAATCCAAGAAAGAAGTGCGTGGCGCTGGTGAATCGTTTCGTGACCGAGTAGAAAAAAATGACCGCGAGCGCAAGCGGCGCGAGGATGAAAGTCAGTTGATTGATTGCCGCTGCGGCCAGAACAAACCCGACAGAACTCAGAACCAGCAAAACCGACGCACCGGATTTGGAAATCAGCAGGTGACGAGAGGCCGTCCGCGGATTTCGCTGATCAAGCGACCAATCGACTAGCCGATTGAAAAGCATCGCCGCCGTGCGCGCAAACACCATGCAGAGGAGCACTAACAGCAGAATTCTCAACGACGGAATGCCGTTCGCGGCCACCACCAATACGCCCAGAGCAAACGGCAACGCGAAGACGGTGTGCGAAAAACGGATCAGCCGCAAAAAGCGAACCCAGAAGCTAAAGTGGTGCCAGATCGCCATGTTCGAGTCGATAGATCGAAATCAGACGCCGGTCGCACAGTCCCGTCCTCATCCGTCCGGATTTACGGGGAAATGCTTGTTCTTTAGACGCTCGGGGACGCGCTCGGTTTGTTCCGACTCGATCTCTTCGGTTGCGGCATTCAGCGCGTCATACGCCTCTCGGCTTTTGGGTGCGCGGCACATGTAAGCGGTGGCATGCGCAAGAGGAATGCGCGCTTCGGGCATGCCGACAAATTCCACTGCCTGTTGCGTCGCGATTGCTAGCGGCAACGCTTCCGGATCGGTGAGACCGATGTCTTCGCTGGCAAAAATGACGATGCGTCGGGCGATGAAACGGACATCTTCGCCGGCATGCAACATTTTCGCGAGCCAATACATGGCGCCTTTTTCATCCGAAGCGCGCATGCTTTTAATGAACGCGCTGATCGTGTCGTAGTGCGCGTCGCCGGCGCGATCGTACACGACGGCTTTTTGCTGAATGCTTTCCTCGGCAACAGTGAGCGTAAAATGAATTGCGCCGCGCGAATCAGGCGGCGTCGTGAGCACGCCAATCTCGAGCGCGTTTAGGCATTTGCGCGCGTCGCCATCGCTGAGCTTCGCCAGATGGCGGCGCGCGTTCTTGTCCATCTTCACATTGTAATTCCCAAGGCCGCGCTCTTTGTCGGCCAGCGCACGATCGATCAATTGCTCGAGTTGCTCAACGCTGAGCGGTTCGAGTCGAAAAACCTGCGAGCGCGAGACCAGCGCGCTGTTCACATAAAAGAACGGATTGTAAGTAGTCGCACCAATCAGGCGGAGACTCCCAGCTTCGACGTCCGGCAAAAGGATGTCCTGTTGCGCTTTATTGAAATGATGGATCTCATCGATGAACAGGATCGTCTTTTGCCCCGACGTACGGAGGCGATTCGTCGCCGCAGCGATCACGCGGCGCATTTCGGCGACGTTGCTTTCCACGCCGCTGATGCGAATGAATTTCGCGTGCGTCATCTCCGCAATGATCCGCGCCAGGGTGGTCTTGCCGCTGCCGGGCGGTCCGGAGAAAATCACTGACGGCAAACGATCGGCTTCAATCGCGCGACGCAACAGTTTGCCGGGGCCAAGAATGTGTTCCTGGCCGACAAATTCCTCGAGCGAGCGCGGCCGCATGCGCGTGGCGAGCGGCGCAGCGCTATCGGCGGCTTCAACCTCTTCCTTGTCCTCAAACAGATCGTGCACCTGGGAAAATTACGGCGTGGCAAGCTTCTCTGCATCTCATTTCCCGGAAGCAGCGCACGATCTTGAGCCTAAGCAGCGCGCCAAGTAAACTGGATCGGGTAAGAATGAAACGCATCCTTGTTCCGATTGATTTTTCCGATGTAACACCTGTGGTGATCGATCTGGCGCGACAGCTCGCCAAAGCTCTTGATGCGGAGATTCATCTTGTTCATGTGAGAGAACTCAGTGCAGCCGCCACGCCGGGCACGCTGGGATACGGCCTGGCGGGAATGCCCGAGCTTGCGCCGATGTCGGGCGTGCCTGTTCCAGGCTTTGAGCCCATGCCGCAACCAATTCCGGAAGATGAAGATCAGAGATTGAAGCTGGCCCAATGGCAAAAAGAAATCGCGCAGGACGGGATCAAGATCACATTGCACGAGCCGACCGGAGCGGTAGCAGAGGAAATTTTGAATCAAGCGGACGCAATTAGCGCCGACTTGATTGTGATGGGCACGCACGGCCACGGCGCGATGTATAACCTGCTGGTGGGAAGTGCGACAAAAGGCGTGCTGAAGCACAGCACGCGTCCTGTATTACTGTTGCCAGGCGCAAAGTCTCAGGAGAGTATCAAGAAGAGAGAACGTCCACACTAATTTCAACCTTTTATACATGTTCGCATCGTGACCGTGTGAAAAAGCGGCGCGAGGACGCGTACGCATTCCAAAAGCTCGCGCAAAACAAAGCAGCCGTCTCCTGTCATTTCGCACGAAGTGCTTTGGAGTGCGAGGTGTCTTCGCATCGCTTTCATCGTCTCACTGTAGAGAAAGCTGTCAGATTCCCTGTTTCTGCCTGACGATGTCGCCCTCGAAGGTTCGCGAGCAGACGGCGCCTCCGGCAAGGTGCGCGATGAAGGCGATTGCGGGCTTGCCTTGTTAACGCTGGATAAGCGAAAAGCGCAACAGATGAAATCGCTCAGTGCGCCGCGCCAACCATTCGTCGGTCTGGCGTTCCTGGCTGCGACGGGAATCATAACGGCGGAAGTCTTTCCACTTCCATCTGTCGCCGTGACAGCAACAGCGATAATTCTCGCGCTCTGCATTATCCTTGTCGCCTGTTGGCCGAGGCTGCTAGCGACGTACGCCATCGTCGGTGCTGGTTTTTTCCTGTTGCACAATTTTCGGACTGGCAACACGGAAGGCCAGCAGCTCGCCGATGAACTTGGGAGCCGGCCACGAGTCGTCACAGCAATCGGATGTGTGATTAGCGAGCCAAAGATTGCGCCCAGCGGATTCGCGACGTTTCTGCTCAGGCTCAAATCAATTGAACTGGAAGGTAGAAAACAATCTGCGCGCGCAGTCTGGCAGGTCCGTTGGAAAGGCGCGCCGGAATTTGGCGATGAACTGAAGTTTTTTGGAACTGCCGAGCCGATACCGCCGCCGCGAAATCCCGGCGAATTCGATATGTGTTCTTATCTCGTGCGCCGCGATGTTCGTCGAATGCTCTTCGTTCGTTATCCGGAAAACGGCACGCTGATTCGACACGGCGGTGGCAACCCGATCATGCGCGCAGCGCAGAAGTCGCGGACTTGGATGCAAAACGCACTTTGCCGCGGTCTGGAGGACGCGCCTGAGGTGCAGAATTTTCTTAGCGGAATCGTGCTTGGCCTAAGGCACCAGACGCCGGAGGACATCGAGGAACCGTTTCAACAAACCGGTACTCTTCACCTTTTCGCTGTAGCTGGTCTGCACGTCGGAATTGTCGCTGCGCTCTTGTGGATGCTGGCGACCGTCGCGCGGCTTTCGCGCAAGTCGACGGCGGCGCTCATCATTCCGCTACTTCTCTTTTACGCTGCAGTCACGGGACTTCATGTCTCGAGTGTGCGGGCGGCGGTAATGAGTTCGATCTTACTCGGCGGTTTCTTTTTTGACCGAAAAGGTTTCGTCCTTAACAGCCTCGCTGCGGCCGCATTTTTTCTTCTTTGCTGGGACACAAACGAACTCTTTTCGACAGGCTTTCAACTTTCTTTTGCCGTGGTGGGAGCCATTATATTGCTGGCGGATCCTCTCTCCACGTTCTTACAGCACTGGAGCGCGCCCGATCCTTTTTTGCCACGCACCCTCGTCCGCGGCCCGCGACGTTGGATACACACAAGCTTTGATTGGCTGTGTCGCGGAAGCAGCGTTTCTCTCGCAGCCTGGGCGGGCTCACTGCCGTTGATTCTGTGGTATTTCCATCTGGTTACACCGATTTCATTGTTCGCAAACCTCGTCGTTGTTCCCATCGCATTTTTCGTTCTCGCCATTGCGCTCCTTTCACTTCTTTCAGCGCCGCTGCTGCCGTGGCTGACTGTTATTTTTAATAACGCCAACTGGGCGCTAGCCACGCTGGTGATCGGCATCGTCCACCTCTTCGCGCAAATTCCTGGCGGGCATTTTTATGTCGAACACCCACATTGGCCCGAAAAGCTGATCGCGAAGATCACCGTGCTGGATCTCGGCGCGGGAGCGGCCGTTCACTTGCAAATGGGAAGCGCGAATTGGTTGTTCGACTGTGGAAACGAGCGGAGCTACGAACGTGTGGTTCGCGAGTATTTGCACTGGGCAGGCGTAAACGGGCTTTCGGGCTTACTGCTCACGCATGGTGATGCACTTCACCTGGGTGGAACGACACAATTGCTGGATGATTTTCCCCGGGTGCGTGTGGTGGATAATCCGGCGCCCGATCGCTCAACGATTCACCGGCGATTGCAACGTCTGTTTCGAGAACACGGAATCAAACCAGATGTTCTTACCGCGGGAGACAGCTTCCGTCTGTCTCGGGACGTCACTGCGCGCATCCTTTTTCCCCCGCGCAGCTTCAGCTCGCCGGTCGCTGACGATCAGGCGTATGTCATCCGCCTTTTGGTCGAGCCAGCACGGTCGATCTTATTCATGTCGGATAGTGGCATCCAAACCGAAGACGCATTGTTGGCCAGCCATTCGAATGTTCGCAGCGACGTCATGATCAAGGGACAGCATCATTCCGGACATTCCGGCTCCGAAGCCTTCCTTGATGCTGCCCGCCCGCGTCTGATCATTGCGACGTCGCGCGATTTTCCCGATCACGAGCGAATCAGCGACAACTGGGCCGACGAATTGCAGAAACGCGGCATTAGACTTTTCCGGCAGGACAAAACCGGCGCGGTGACACTGCGCTTCCATCGCGACGGATGGGAAGCGCAAAGTTATGTCACCGGCGAAACTTTTCGCAGCGCCAACCAGTGAATCGGCGCGCCTTGCTGGCGAAAAATCAGCTCAAATCCGCTCGGTGGCAGTTCGACATCGACTTCGGCGATTGCAAAGCCTGAAGTTGAGCGGGCAGTCTCTTCGATTTTTCGAAAATAATCGAGGTGATCGGTCGCGATGTAAATCCCTCCGTTTACTTTGAGCGCAGTATGAACATAGCCCAGAAAATCCGGCGTTACGATTCGGCGCCGATGATGACGTCGTTTTGGCCATGGGTCCGGAAATAAGAGATAGAATGTTTCCACTGATCCAGCCGGCAACAGATAGCGCACCGCGTAGGAACTCTCCATCTGCAGCAGCCGCACATTGTTCAGACTGGCAGCCTTACGCGCAGAACTGCGGATTCGACCGAGTAATCGTTCGATCCCAAGAAAATTTTTGTACGGCATGCTCTGCGCCAGCGCGCAAAGAAAGGAACCGTTGCCGCAGCCAAGATCGACCTCCAATGGCGCTTTGCGTCCGAAGATCTTTTCCAGATCGAGCCGATTCGTCAGCGAATACCGTGACTGCGGGATCACTCGAGAACAGACGTGCCTGCGGTGAGCTAAGCTATCCTCACCTGCAGGCACGCTGAGGAGAAATCAAACCGCCGCTTTGCTACCAGAGGCGCCGAAGCCGAGAAAGAGCATAACGACTGCGAGCACAACATGCAGCCAGGTGTCGGCAGTATTGTTTGCAACGATCCCGAGCAGCGCGTTATCGCCATAGTAGAATCCAAGAACCGCGACGAGCCCATAAATGATTCCAAAGATTTTGAAAAATGTTTGCGAGGGACCAGCGCCGGCGATCCCGCAGAGGAGAAACACGACTCCGGAAGCAAGATGGACAATGTTGTGCGCAGTGTTTACGTGGAAGATGCGAAGCAGCATCCCATTAGCCGGAGTTGCCGCAGGGACATACCCAAGAATTCCGATCAGCAAGAAGACGACACCGAAGAGAATTGCGGCTGATTTAACCACTTCTGCATCCTCCGTCCGTTAAGGTCGACCCGCTTATGACAGTCGCCGCTGTTGAAGGCAAGCAAAAAGAGTCCGAGTTGTTCACAACGCGTCGATTAGCATGGTGTCTAAGATCAACAGTATGAAGCGAATCTTTCTTCTCGCGTTCGGCTGCGCAGCGCTTACGGCGGTCACTATCAGCAGCGGTCACGGGCAAAATTCTTCTCCAGAGCAAACACGGACAGCAATCTTTGCTGGCGGCTGTTTTTGGTGCATCCAGCCAGCCTTCGACAAAGCTAAGGGCGTGATCAAAACAGTCGTTGGTTATTGTGGTGGAACAGAACCGAATCCGACTTACGAGCTCGTTACGTCGGAAAAAACAAATTACCGCGAATCCATCGAAGTCACATACGACCCGGCGAAGATTTCGTATGACCAGTTGCTAGACATCTATTGGCGGCAGATTGATCCAACCCAGGCCGGCGGCCAGTTCACCGATATCGGGCCGAGTTATCGCGCCGCGATCTTCTATGGCAACGCAGAGGAGAAGAAACTCGCCGAAGCTTCAAAGGAAAAGCTGGCGCGCTCTGGGAAATTCCAAAAGCCAATTGTGACCGAAATCTTGCCAGCGATGAGATTTTATCCGGCCGAGGATTATCATCAAAAATATTACCAGGAAAACCCGGAGCATTTTGAAGCTTTCGAACACGGCTCCGGTCGCACGTCATTTCAGAAAAAAACCTGGGGAGATCGGCGTTAGGTGCTGTGCGGGCTTGCATCCGGGCCCATGGACAGTATCCTGTCCAGGTGAAGTCCATTACCTATACTGCGGCTCGAGAAAATCTTGCGAGCACGATTAACCGCGTCTGCGAAGATCACGCGCCGATTGTGATTACCAAGAACCGAGATCAAGCGGTAGTGATGCTCTCACTTGCCGAGTACGAGTCGCTTCAGGAAACGGCGTACTTGCTCCGCTCACCGGCAAACGCGAAGCGGCTGATTGAAGCCGTGGATGCGCTGGCACGCGGCAAGGGCCTCAAACGCAAGTTGAAGTCGCAGGCGTGAATCTCGTCTTCGCGCCACAGGCTTGGGAAGATTATCTATATTGGCAACGAAGCGACCCAGCAATTCTTTCGCGGATCAATCTACTGATCAGAGAGATCATGCGGGAACCGTACTCAGGCATTGGCAAACCTGAACCACTGAAACATGCGCTTCAAGGATACTGGTCACGGCGTATCACTTCCGAGCACCGGATTGTTTACAAGAAAGTCGGCGATCAGCTTCTCCTTGCACAGCTTCGCTATCATTATCGTTAGTGGGGAATCAACTAGACAACCTGGATGCCTTCTGTCGCGGTGCGCTGAGCGTAGAGATCGCTCAGGCGTTTTGTCATCGGGCCGACTTTACCATCTCCGATCTGGCGATTGTCGATCTCCGTGACGGCGGCCAGTTCGCCCATTGTGCCTGTGCAAAACATTTCGTTCGCGCCGTAAACATCGACAACTGACAAGTCTGTCTCGACACAACGAATTTTCTCGGCAGCACAAATCGCGATTACCGTCGCACGAGTAATTCCTTCCGGGCACGCAACAACGCGGCTGGTCGCAAGATCACCGCTGCGCACAATGAAGATGTGGGTCGCGTTCGTTTCCGCTACGAAACCGTGCGCGTCCAGCATGAGCGCGTCGTCTGCGCCGGCGTTGTTTGCTTCGATTTTTGCCAAAATCGAATTCAGCAGATTCGCGTGATGAATTCGCGCATCCAGAACCTCGGGTGGCGGGCGCCGAATCTTACTGGTGATCAAAGTCAGCCCAGTCTTCGCGTAAACCGGCGCCTTGTGTTCTGCGAGCACAATTAGCGTCGGTCCACTCTGATTTAGCCGGGGATCCATCCCTGAAGTGATCTTTACGCCACGGCTAAGCGTCAGGCGGATATGTACGGCGTCGCGCATTTTGTTTGCAGCAAGCGTGCGTTTGATTTCTTCGATGATTTTTTCGCGCGGCGGGATTTCCGCGAACGACAGCTCGCGGGCCGAACGCTCCAGCCGGTCCAGATGCTCGTACAGCTTGAAAATATGGCCGTCGTACAGACGCAAGCCTTCCCAGACCGCGTCGCCGCCCTGGACTGCCGAATCAAACGGGCTGATTCCAGCCTTGTCGCGATGCATCAACTGCCCGTTGATGTTCACGATCAGATCGCGATTTCGCTCATCAAATTTCTGCAACATTGGTTCAGGCCAATTACGCGGATTGTTTGGTTGTAGCGGCGTTTGTGTCAAACGCCATCGATCAACCAGCCCTTGGCACAAGCGCCTCTACAATGATTTGCGAAATCCGCGCAGTAATTCAACGCAATCGATAGTGATATAACCGCTCATAGCACTCGCAGCAGCGCTGGTAAGTTTCTCGCAAGCGCTCCGGCACCTCGTCCTGCGTCGGACGATATGGTTGGAACGAGGTCGTCTTTGCCACCTCTGTATACCAATACTTGGCCCAGAGCCCGTCGGTCTCATGCAATCCCGGCCGCCAGGAAAGCATCGACTTACTAAACTCGACGCCGACAGCGCTGGAGAGTAGCCGCAACATTCGCTCAGGATTTTCCAGCACGTCTTTTGCATCAATAACTGGTGGAACTGAATTCGCGTGATCGCGGACAAAATCAAAAATCTCCGCCTGCTGCGTAAAGCCGAGATCCTCCAGCGCGGGGTCCTCGCGCTTTTTGATATACGAAGCAATCACTTCGCGTGGGTCGCGAATAAGAAAACAGTTCGTCATTGCGCGTAGCCATTGGCGATCTATTTCCGGCAAAAGGTGATGCGTCATTTGTTTCTGAAAAAAAATCCGCTTACCCTCCGGCATCAAGCCAGTCAGGCGCACAGCGACTTTTCGCCAGTCGGTTTCGCCGACTGCGATCACTTCGTCCGCGCCGGGATGTCTTTTGCCAGTTGCCTTCAGGTAACAGGCGTAAAAGGGCTCATCGACGACAATCGTATCCAGCCGATTTCCCCACGCGCGCATCATCGCGGTCGAGATGTTCCGCGGACCCGACCACATCGCGATGCGGACGGGCTGAGTCATGGACAAAGATTGTCGCGCGCCGGCAACTTTGCCAGTGTGGAAATCGGATGTTTCGCTACCCTCGATCGCGCAGACTACGCGATCTAACTCTTGGCGAAAACGCCCAGCAGCGGACGGCGTGAAGGTATCTTCGAGCGAAAATCGCTAACGAAACCGCTCTCAGTGCGGATCTCAACGTGACCGGCCGCACGCTTGGCGCCATAAACCAAGACCGAGCCGACTGGCGCCTGATAAGGATCGGAGACCGGGAGCTTTTTGAACCCGTAATTGTTCACCAGCTCCTGACCGGCCTGTTTCGCCAGTGTTGTCTGCGGTCGCGACTTCACGACCCCGGCAGCAACGAGCGCTTCCTTCACGAAATGCCAGCATTTTGAAAGCGAGTGCGCGTGGGCGCGTTCCTCAGCTATGGTCGCTGCCCGACGCAATTTCGGGTCGATCTGCGAATCGGTCTTCGCAAACGGCTCCACGATTTTCTTTGGGTAATACTTGTCCACAACTTCGGCGGACTGCTTTTTTCCGGAAGCGTCGGTGTAAGCGAACTTGGGGTTCGGCGCTGAGAAGACGAGTGCCAACGCAGGGCGGGGACAAAACGCCGAGCAC
>QHOK01000062.1 GCA_003218755.1 Verrucomicrobiota bacterium | reverse complement strand
GCGGCGTTCACGATTTGAGTGAAGCCAGGTGAAAAGCGACGGCTCTTGCACAAAGCCGTGCCGAGACTCACGCGAAGTAATTGACTTCTAACGCTCCGCGAGAACGCGGCTCAGCTGCGTGCCTAACCGCGCGCGGGCGGCGCGTGCTCGAAGATGTGCGCGCCAAGAAACGGCGATTGAACCCAGCACGGGGTCAACGCCGGAATTTTGGAAATTTGATGTGGCGGGACCGGCGCGCCGACCAATGGCGGATGAGCAGCATGATCGTAACTGCCCGATGCGATCATCGTCGCCGCGCAATTGTGCTCGACACGATTCGCATCCTTGTGCACGCGCTGGTGCAATTGCGGTGAAGCACCTAGCGCGAGCGCCCAGAGAAATCCTACAGAAACGAACACCGCCACAAACGCGCGCCCGTAATTATTTGAACGCGCGAATGTGCTCATTGCACCGCGAGCTTGTCTCCGGCTCGCGTGTTCGGCAAGAAATTTCTCTTGTCGCTATCTGTCCTCCGCACTGACAAACGGGCGGCGCCGCTAGTCGCCACCTTTGTCGCGGCCAGCCACTCTCGCTTGAAACGCAACATGGCGATTGGCTCGCAAGGTGTTCGACGCTGACCGGGCACGGACGAGCTCCGCAAACTTAGTGTTTTCGAAGTATCGATCTTCATCGGAGAGGACTAGGTTCCAACGAAGATGTCCAAAATGACGCCAACAATCGAGGATCATCCCGCGATCAAACGGCTGGCCTTTCGCGGTGACCACCAGACAATTGTTCTCACGCCATGTGCCCGCGTACGATTCACCCCAGTGAAGTTCAAAAGTCTTGAGTTTGAGTGCATCGAGCGCCACAAGCAGGTCCTCCGTCCATTGATAACAGTAGCCGCGTTTCCGAAGGCCGTGATAGACGAGAAAATTATTAAAGATCGGCGTGCCAAACATGCGGTACTGTTGTCTGAGCCGATTAACAGTGGCGTAGGCACAGGTCGCCAGGAGCGTCGCCTCCTGTCGATCCACTCTGGGTGAAAGTGCCGCGAGTTGATTGGCCAGCGCTTCTGCGTTGGCAGAATCGTTCTTCGCCACTTGGAATGACAACGATTCTTTCGGTCGCAGTTGTTGAGCCATAGCTGGCGCGGTAGCAGTCGCCAGTATCGCAACAACAACAGCAAATCGCGTCATCGCCCGAATTTCCGACGCAGCATGGCATGCAGACAAGATCATTGAGCCTGCAATGTCGCCGTACAATCTCGTGTCACAAGCCACGTAGTCGTTTCGTCCAAACATGCCCCTCCGTGTGTATTGAGAACACAATCGGAGACGATTCGGGCCTCAGATGTCTTGAACACGACACGAGAACCAGGAGATTTGCCTGCGTTCAAATTCAGCGTAATTCTGAACGCTTTCAGTATGCCCGATCGCGCTTACCTCCACCCGATTGATCTGGAATTGGTCCCCGGCGCGCGCAACGCGATCGATGTTTGTCTCCGATTGAAACCGGAGGAGCGGATCACGATCGTCACGGACACTGTCACGCGCGAGATCGCTGCCGCGTTGCAAAGAGAAGTCGAGCGCGTTGGTTCGGATTACAGTTTGTTTGTGCTCGAGCATCATGCGCGTCGGCCACTAAAGTTCATGTCCGAAATAATTCTCGAAGATCTTGCATGCTCGCAGGTCTCCATTCTCGCTGTGCAAAGCCAGCCGGGCGAACTCGGCGCGCGCACGGAGATGACGGCGGTGGTCAACCATCATCGGATCCGGCATGCCCACATGGTAAACATCAATCGCCAGATCATGCTCGAAGGCATGCGCGCCGATTTTCTAGAAGTCGATGAGCTGAGTCAGCGTCTAGTGGAACGCGCTCGCCAAGCGGAACGGATTACCTGCAAAACGCCGCACGGCACCGAATTCGAAGCCGAGCTTTCGCCAAAACTCAGATGGCTCAAGACCAGCGGTATTATCACTCGTGACAAATGGGGCAACTTGCCGGGCGGCGAAATTTTTACCGCGCCAATGAATACCAACGGCACATTCGTAGTGGACGGCGTGGTCGGCGATTACTTATGCGAACGCTTTGGCGATCTCGAATCCAATCCGCTCACAATCGAAGTGGAAAACAATCGGATCCGCTCGCTGCATTCCGAGAACAAGGATTTGCGCAACGAGTTTCGCGCTTACACCAGCACCGACGAAAACAGTAACCGCGTCGGCGAATTCGCAATCGGCACCAACACCGCCTGCACTCGCGTCATCGGTCATATTTTACAGGATGAAAAAATTCCAGGCGTCCACATCGCTTTCGGTCACCCTTACGCCGAGCACACTGGCGCAAACTGGGTTTCAAAAACTCATATCGACTGCGTCGGCCGCGACTTCGACATCTGGTTCGACGGCGAGCAGGTGATGCGCCACGGCCAGTTTCTGGTATAATTCGTCGTATGGTTGCTGATGTCCACGAACGCCTCGATCGCGTCCCGTTCGTTCCATTTTTGATTCGGACGTCAGACGGGCATGAGTATTCTGTACCGACTGTGGATCACGTGTTTATCACGCCGCGCGGCAACCGCGTAATTGTCGTCGCTGATAATGGTGCCACGGCTGTCCTCGGCCCGCTTCACATCAATAGCGTGGTCGACCAGCCGAACGGCGAATAGCGCGGTGCGGATCTGACACGGTGGATCCGAAACTTCGCGCTCCGTTTAACGCCGATTTTACGCCCGAAAAATATGCGGCGCTGATCCGCTGCGTGAATGAGACCGAGAAGTGGCCGGCGGATTTTCGGATTTCAGAGACTCCGGTTTTTCTGACGCGCGAGTTTACAGAGGAAGTCACGCGAGCGGCGAATGAGATTGTCGCCGCTACGCGCACGCCGGAATTCGCCAAGCACGCAGCATCGGCGGTCCCGGAAGGATTAGCGGTGCCAAATGAATCGGCGCACCCGAATTTTCACGTGATCGATTTTGCGATTTGCGCCGAGAATGAGCGCCTCGTCCCGCGTTTGATTGAGCTGCAAGCATTTCCAAGCTTGTTTGGTTTTCAGTTGCTGCTCTTGCACTGCATCCGCAAGGCGTACCCGGTCATCCCACGAAATTGGACATCAGCATTCGGCGGAATCAAAGACGAAGCGTATCTCAATCTATTGCGGCGCACGATTATCGCCGATTCGCCTCCAGAAAGCGTTGTCCTGCTGGAGATCGAGCCGGAAAAGCAAAAAACGCGTGTCGATTTCGCGGCTACGGAAACACTGCTTGGTATTCGCCCGGTTTGCGTGACCAAAATCAAGAAACGTGGCCGCCAATTGTTCTATGACCGCGACGGATGCGAAGTGCGGATCGAGCGGATTTATAATCGAGTAATCTTCGATGAGCTGAATTACCGGCCCGATCTGGATTTGCCATTTCGGTTTCAAGACGATCTCGACGTCGCGTGGGTCGGTCACCCGAACTGGTATTTCCGCATTAGCAAGCATTCCCTACCGTTTCTGAAGACCGAGCACACGTCGCCGGCTTTCCTAGCCGATGAATTTCCAGCCGACGACAACATCGACAATTATGTCTTGAAGCCGCTGTACTCGTTTGCCGGGCACGGCGTGGACATGGAACCGTCGCGCGAGAAAATCGCCGCTTTGGAAAATCCGCACGAATGGATTTTGCAAAAGAAAATCGAGTATGCGCCGTTTGTGCCGACGGTCGATGGTCAGAAATCAAAGGCTGAGATCCGCATGATGTTTGTGTGGCCGGACAAAGATCCCGATCCCACTCTGGTGAACAATGTTGTCCGAATGAGCCAGGGCAAAATGATGGGCGTCGATTTCAACATCGACAAAACCTGGGTGGGCGCCAATATCGCTCTACACGAAGGGTAGCGCGCCCGCTTACGCTGGCTCGGTGGAAACCGTCGCTTCGCCAGCGCGCTGCTCCAAGGCTTGCTCCACCGCGCGCCAAGGGAGCATGGCGCACTTGACCCGCTGGGGAAATCTTCGCACACCACTCATCACACGAAGATCGCCCAAGTTTTTCGGCGCTTCACTCGTTTCGTCCGTTACGAGGTCGTGAAATGCGCGGAGCATCTCTACTACTTCGGCGCGAATTTTCCCTTTCAATTTCATCGTCATCAGTGAAGCCGATGCCTGGCTGATCGCGCAACCGCGTCCGGTGAACTTGATGTCCTCCAAGCCTCCGTCGGCATCGAATTTCACGGCGAGATGAATCTCATCGCCACAGGCCGGATTATCGCCGTGTACCCGTACCGCCGCGTCAGGCAGCTCGCCAAAATTCCGCGGCCGGCGAGAATGGTCGAGGATCACTTCCTGATAAAGCTCTTCAATTTCCGGGATCATGAGAAGAAACGCACCGCAGCGTGAAGAATTTCAATCATTCGGTCGATCTCCTCGGTCGTGTTGTAGAAGTAAAAGCTCGCGCGAGTTGTTCCTGACACACCGAACCGGCGCATCAGCGGTTGGTTGCAATGATGTCCGCCGCGCATTGCGAGGCCATACTGATCCGCGAACGTGGTCAGATCGTGCGGATGCGCCGCGTCCATGACAAACCCAGCAAGGGCGCCGCGCTCTTCCTTTGGACCAAAGACGCGCGTTCCCGGCAATTCCGTGAGGCGCTGGGCTGCATAACGCGCCAGCTGCGAATCGTGTTCGAAAATCGCCGGCCGCCCGATCTGCTCGATGTAATCAATCGCGGCTGCGAGCCCGATGGCGCCTGCGATGTTCGGCGTACCAGCTTCGAACCGGTGAGGCGCTTTCTTGAACGCGCTCTTTTCCAGCGCAACGCTCACAATCATTTCGCCGCCGCCATGCCATGGCGGTATTGAATCGAGAATCTCCGCTCGCCCATAGAGCACGCCGATCCCGGTCGGCCCACACATTTTGTGTCCGGAAAACGCCAGGAAGTCGCAGCCCCATTCGCGCACATCGATCGGCAAATGTCCGGCGCTTTGCGCAGCGTCTATGAGCGTGAGCGCACCCACCGCGTGCGCTTTCTCGCAAAGTTCAGCCACCGGATTAATTGTGCCCAGCGAATTGGAGATATGGGTGAACGCAAAAAGCTTCACCTCTGGTGTGAGCAGGGAAGAAAGCTGCTCCAGCTCGAGCGTCCCATCATCCAGCACAGGGACGAAACGGAGCCGCGCCCCGGTTCGCTCCGCCAACAACTGCCACGGTACCAGATTGCTGTGATGCTCCATTACCGTCAGCAGGATCACATCTCCTTCGCGAATGAATTTTCCGCCCCATGCCTGGGCTACAAGATTGATGCTCTCGGTGGTTCCGCGCGTGAACACGATTTCGTCTGCACTCGCCGCGCCGATGTAGTCTGCAACCCGTTGCCGTGCTTTTTCGTAGGCTTCCGTGGCGCGCGAGCTCAGCATATGTAGTCCGCGATGGACGTTTGCGTTCTCATGCTCGTAAAAATTCCGGAGCGCGTCGATTACCGCGCGCGGTTTCTGCGATGTTGCAGCACTATCGAAGTAAATCAGCGGATGGCCGTGCGCCTGTTCGCGCAGAATCGGGAAATCCTCGCGAAGGGCGCTCCAATCCACACTGGTGCTGGCAATTTTGTGCACCCCATAATCTGCTCCAAGCGGCGATACGCGCCACTTTATTCGCCAACGGCAATCTGTAGGTTTTTGTTCATCAGCTCGCTAACTTCCGCCGAAGTGCGCACCGGGACGACCTCGAAATCCATCAAATCGCGCCAATTGTCGATCCATTTATCGAACAGCGCGAAGTCTTCTGTTTGCATTAGTTGCCAGCAAATTTTGAAATCCAAATCGATCCAACTGGAAATGTATTCCAATCCTTCGGGCATCATCCGTCCCTTCTCGCGAAAGCGCCGGTAGATTTCCGGCGCGGCATTTTCTTTGAAACGCTCGATGACCATGTAAAGCATGGCTCCTCCTGTAGTGGCGGGCGTGTCGCCTGCAATCTTTAATTGTGCAGCCGGCACGGCTGCCTCTACAGCGAAAAATTCATCGGACGGCTCGGCGATCCGTCCCTACTAGCTATTTCAGTTCTTCGTTTACTTCAGCGAAGGCATTCACTGCGAATTCCAAGTCTTCACGGGAATGCGCGGCCGAGACTTGCGTGCGAATGCGCGCGGTGCCGTGCGGTACGACCGGATAGAAAAAGCCGATCACGTAAACGCCTTTCTCCAGCATGCGCGCGGCGAACTTTTGCGACTTCGCTGCGTCGCCAATCATGATTGGCACGATCGGATGCACTCCAGGCTTGATGGTCAGGCCACGGTCGGTCAGCGCGGCGCGAAAATATTTTGTGTTTTCCTCCAGCTTGTCGCGCAGTTCCGTCGATGCGCTGAGAAGTTCGAGCGCTTTCAACGACGCGGCGACCACCGGTGGCGCAATCGTGTTGGAAAACAAATATGGTCGCGATCGTTGCCGCAAAAGATCGACAATCTCCTTGCGACCGCTGGTGAATCCGCCGCTCGCGCCGCCGAGTGCTTTGCCGAGGGTCCCGGTGATGATGTCGATCCTACCCATCACTCCGCGATATTCATGTGTGCCGCGCCCGGTCTTGCCAAGGAAGCCGGTCGCGTGTGCGTCATCGATCATCGTGAGCGCGTTGTATTTTTCGGCGAGGTCGCAAATCGCCGCCAGATTCGCGATCGTCCCATCCATCGAGAAGCAGCCGTCGGTGGCGATCAATCGAAAACGGGCATCTTTCGCGATGCGCAATTGAGCTTCGAGATCGGCCATGTCGCTGTGCTTGTAGCGAAACCGTTGCGCTTTGCAGAGCCGAATGCCGTCGATGATGCTGGCGTGATTCAATTCGTCGCTGATTACCGCGTCCTTGTCGGTCAGGAGCGTTTCGAACAGACCGCCGTTGGCATCGAAACAGGATGGATAAAGAATTGTGTCTTCGGTTCCGAGGAATTTGGTGAGCGCGGCCTCCAACTCCTTGTGAATGTCCTGCGTCCCGCAAATGAAACGCACGCTTGCCATTCCAAAGCCATGCGTGTCGAGCGCTTCTTTGGCAGCGGCGATGAGCGCGGGATGATCGGCGAGACCGAGATAATTGTTTGCGCACATGTTGAGGACCCGTTTGCCGCCAGTGATCGCGATGTGCGCATCCTGCGGACTCGTGATGACTCGCTCCGTTTTGAAAAGACCTTGCGATTTAATTTCCTCGAGTGTTTGAGAAACCTGATTTTCGAATTCCGCGACCATATGTAAACCGCAGATTACCCAGAAAAGGTCAATCAGGAAACCATGAACCCAGGAATTTAAATTGGAAAAGGAAGAAGCCAGCGAACTACGAACTCGTCTTATGTAAAAAGCGCTTGCGTGACTTGTGAATAACTGTTAATAACTTCGCTGGCGATCTACCTTGACCTACGCCCAACGCCGTAATCTTGCGTTAGCCGTTCTCGCGGCGTTCATCGCCATTATTTTTCTCAGCGCCTGTGGAACCACCGAGCGCGCACTGCCGCCGTACGAGCGTCCGCTGGGGAAAACGGATTTTCAAAATGTACGCACCACAGCATACACGCATACCGAAGCGGACCATCGTGAGTACAGCAATCACAATGCGCTTGGCGGAGAACTGCACGCGGCCGGTCCGCCCACCCATCGCGCCGAAGCAGTGGCGCGTGCGACCTTGGCGTATGAAGTTCCTCGCGCTGTTCCAGTAGATGAAAACGCTTCGTATTCGCCACAATTGCAACCATTCTCAATGGAAGAAAGGCGAACGGTCACGCGCACGACAAAACGCACGACGAAAACAATCCGCAGCGTGAAGCGCGCCGTAGCGGTTTCCAGACCGCCGCAGATCGGCAGCGCCGCGGCTGATTGGTCGCGCTGGCCAGCCGGCACAGTGTTTCGCCTGCTTTCTACTGGACAAAATTACCGCGTGGAAGATTACGGTTGGGCGCTTTCCGGACGAAACACGATCGACCTTTACATGGCGAACCAGCGCGAGATGAATTCGTGGGGCGCGCGTCAGGAGACCATCCAAGTCCTGAAATGGGGCGATCCGCAGGAAAGCTTGCAGTTCCTTCGATCACACCAGAACTACAGGCATATCAAGCGAATGGTGCTCGAGCTCGAAGGCAACGAGAAAGAAGCTGCCGCGCTGCGGTAATCACACGCGCGGGCGAGCAGCAGCCTCGGGGGATCAAGTCGAGAGATTCCTCGACTCCGCTCGGAATGACACCAAAGGAATCCGTGACATCCGCTTAATCAGTGGTTGCTGTTTTACGGCTCGCCCCAATCGAGCACGATTTTGCCGGAATTGCCGGATTTCATTAGCTCGATTGCTTCCTTGAATTGCGTGTAAGGGAAATGGTGCGTGATGACCGGCGATATATCCAGGCCGCTCTGGATCATCGCAGTCATCTTGTACCAGGTTTCATACATCTCACGGCCGTAAATTCCTTTTATGGTAAGCGCGCTGAACACAACGGTGTTCCAATCGATCGCGGCACTGCCGGGCATGATGCCAAGCAGCGCGATCTTGCCGCCGTGAAACATGTTCGGCAAAATGTCGGCAAACGCTTTCGGGTTGCCGGACATTTCGAGCGCGACATCAAAGCCTTCTTTCATCCCGAGCTTTTCCATTGCGTCGGTGACTTTCTCAGCGCGCACGTCTAAGGCGAGATCGGCTCCCATTTTGCTCGCGAGATTGAGACGATACGGATTCACATCGGTGATTACGACGTGACGCGCGCCAGCTCGTTTGCAAATCGGAATGGCCATGCAACCGATCGGGCCCGCGCCAGTGATAAGCACATCTTCTCCAACCAGATCGAACGAGAGCGCAGTGTGAACGGCGTTGCCCAAGGGATCGAAACACGAAAGCACATCGAGCGGGATCGACGGATCGGCGTGCCAGCAGTTGTCCTGCGGGATTGCCACTAACTCCGCCCATGCACCGGGACGATTCACGCCCACGCCCTGCGTGTTCGGGCAAAGATGACGTCGCCCAGCGAGACAATTGCGACAGTGTCCACACGTGATGTGTCCCTCGCCCACCACGAGATCGCCGTGCGCAAAGCCTTTCACGTGATCGCCTACGGCATCAATGACGCCGACAAACTCGTGACCGATCGTCATCGGCACTGGGATTGTTTTCTGCGCCCACGCGTCCCAATTGTAGATGTGCACGTCGGTCCCGCAGATGGAGGCTTTCAACACGCGGATGAGCACGTCATCGCCGCTGACTTTTGGAACAGGAACTTCCTCGAGCCAGAGACCCGGCTCGGCTTTGGCCTTCACAACGGCCTTCATCATTTTTTGCACAACGGGAAACTAGGCCAATCAGGAAAACAGGAAAAGTGTTTTGCAAGCGGCAGGGAATCCATAGTCAGAAAAATCGGCTGGTGCGCATTTTTCTTGCCACCGCTTGGCAACAATTTTTCAATCAAGTAAGTAAACGGCCGGAAATGAATTTTAATGGAACCGCCTCCCCGGCGGGTGTGGGCCTACCAGCGCACCAGAGAGATTTCACGGAAAACCAAAAGAACGAAAGAAAATGAAATTATGAGAAATCTTTGCTCGGAACTCGAACCGGCAATCCGGAATTGCGGCGATTTCTCCTTAACGGGCTAGCCTAATTTTTTCACTCGGCTTCGTCAAACGGATTGAATCAGGCGAAGCGTATTTCTCGGTTAGTCCTTCGCTTTT
>QHOK01000240.1 GCA_003218755.1 Verrucomicrobiota bacterium | reverse complement strand
ATTCCGGAACGCTCAATAATCGGAAAATCAAAAAGGCAACCTAAGTTACCTGGCGATCATTCAGTATTGCGCGAGGCTTCACAGATGCAAACGAAACTACCGATAAATGCGACAGTTCAACATCCTGACTTGGCAGAAGCGTTGCGCGGAGAGAGCGGCACATTCTTTTGCCAGCAAGGTGGCCAAGGCTTCATTGTGACGGCAGCGGAAGGCTTCTCCATTAAATCATTGCGGCCAGTCGGTCGCAAGATCATGGAAGCCAATGTGCTCCTGCAGAGCACTCCGGAACCCTGGGCGATCACTAAGATCTCCGAGGATGTTCTTGAGTTTGGCGCGGTACCACAATCCCCTCGCCAACAGCGAGCCGCCTAAAGGCTGAAATAGCGCCCCGTGTGTTTAGCGCACGCGGGGCGACTGGCGGCCGATAGATCCGCTAAAGCAAGAAAGCAAAAGCCGCGCGGGGAAACTCGCGGGGCTTTTTGTTTTGTCTCTCCTAATTCGCGACTTCTACCGCGATCTGTAATGCTGTAGCCGCCCCGCTGTGTCGGGGCGTTTTCGCAAGCAGCACGGCGACAGAGCGCCGTGGCTACAACTCGCGTCGAATGTGCCCCGCCCAGCGTCACGCCTTCTTCCAGCCGTTACCGTTTCCATCGCGCGCGAGCGCGGGTTCGGGTTCCGGCGTAAGATCGACATCTTCGGTGACACCTTCCCAGCCCACGTCCATGAGAGATTTTTCGTGATGTTGCTTGGCGAGAAGCATGTAGAGCGACGGAACGATAAACAGAGTGAAGAATGTCCCGATGGTCATGCCGCCGACGAGAACGAGACCGATTGAATTTCGCGCAGCAGCGCCGGCGCCAGTCACCAACGTGAGAGGAAAGTGACCGGCAACAGTGGCGGCGCTCGTCATCATAATTGGGCGCAACCGAATCCGAGCGGCTTGCGCGACCGCTGCAAGCTTGGTCAGGCCTTGCCGTTGCAATTCATTTGCGAACTGCACAATCAGGATCCCATTTCTGGAGACAAGTCCGACCAGAGTTACCAAACCCACCTGAGAGTAAATATTTAAGGAAGTGGTCCAACCGTTGGTGAAAAACGTTCCAAACGGCATCTTCAAAAACATGAAGATGACCGCGCCGAAAAGCGCCAGCGGCACGGAACCCAACAGAACGATGAAAGGATCTCGAAAGCT
>QHOK01000241.1 GCA_003218755.1 Verrucomicrobiota bacterium | reverse complement strand
CAGGAAGTCTTCAAGATCCATTCGCAATGAGTGTTCGCGCTCGAGCGACCTGAGCCGATAAAGGCCGGTCTGAAACTGCGGGTAAAGCTGCTGGAGCAAATTCATCTCCGCCAGCGACAGATTGCCCTGTGTCGCTGTGCGCATGATTGCAATCACACAAATGAGTCTTTGGTCTTTCCAAAACAAGAGACAGACCCCGTGAGCACATTTTTGAGGCGCC
>QHOK01000239.1 GCA_003218755.1 Verrucomicrobiota bacterium | reverse complement strand
CGACTCGCTCATCGCGAGAAAACCTCGCAATTACACCGACGTCCTGAAAAATTACAGGCGGCTGCTTCGACTCGAAGTGGAAAAACGCCACGCCCGAATCGAAACCGTGAGCGAGGTGGATCGTGAAACCAGTTCGACGCTTGTCGCGAATCTGAAGAAAAAATATGGCAGCGACCTGACGACTGAGTTCGTCGTCAACCCTCAGCTTCTTGGCGGAATGCGCATTCGGGTCGGGAGCGACGTTTGGGATGGAACTGTGCGCAATCGGCTGGAACAACTTCAGCAGCAACTTTAATCAATCAAAATCATGAGCAGCATACTCGAAGAGATCGAAACTAAAATTGAGGGGCTAAAAACATCGACAACGAAAACGAATGTAGGGGTCGTGCGTGAGACCGGCGATGGAGTCGCGCGCATCGAAGGCCTTAGCGACGTCATGCTCAACGAGATGATCGAGTTTCCAAACGGAGTATTCGGTCTCGCATTGAACCTCGAAGAAACTGAAGTGGGCGCCATTTTGCTGGGCGAAACCACAAAGGTCGCGGAAGGCGACGAGGTACGAACGACAGGGAAACTATTGCAGGTTCCTGTGGGCAAAGCACTGCTCGGGCGCGTTGTTAACACCTTGGGCCAGCCATTGGATGGAAAAGGTCCAGTCAAGACTGACGCGTTTTATCCTCTTGAAAAAATTGCGCCGGGCGTCATCAGACGCCGTAGCGTGAATCAGCCGGTGCAAACCGGCATCATGGCGATTGATGCGATGATTCCCATTGGCCGCGGACAGCGCGAGCTGATTATCGGCGACCGCGCGACTGGTAAAAGTACGATCGCCATCGACACCATCATCAGCCAGGCGCGTTTGAACAAGGCTGCTGAGGATCAAGGCGACAAGAACTATCGGCCGCTCTACTGCATCTACGTCGCGATCGGTCAGAAAAATTCCAACGTAGCGCGCGTTCTCGCGGTTCTGGAAAAGGAAGGCGCCATGGCATATACGACAATCATCTCAGCGCCAGCGTCGGACACGGCTACCAACCAGTACTTGGCACCATTCGCCGGGGCGGCCATGGGCGAGTGGTTCATGGATAATGGAATGGATGCTCTCATCGTTTTCGACGATCTGTCGAAGCATGCGGTCGCCTATCGGCAGGTTTCGCTCGTGCTGAAGCGGCCATCTGGGCGTGAAGCCTATCCAGGCGACGTGTTTTATTTGCATTCACGTCTGCTCGAGCGCAGCGCACGCATGGCCGAGGATTTCGGTGGCGGATCGCTCACTGCGTTGCCGATTATTGAGACGCAAGCTGGCGACGTTTCCGCTTATATTCCGACAAACGTGATCTCGATCACGGACGGTCAGATTTATCTCGAGACCGATCTGTTTTATCAGGGCATTCGGCCAGCCATTTCGGTTGGGTTATCTGTAAGCCGGGTTGGTTCAGCGGCGCAGATCAAGGCCATCAAACAGGTGGCCGGCAAAGTGAAGCTTGATCTGGCGCAATTCCGGGAGTTGGCTGCGTTTGCGCAATTTGGTTCCGATCTGGACGCGGCTACGAGAGCGCGACTCGATCGAGGCCAACGCATTGTCGAGCTTTTTAAGCAAAAACAGTACAACCCAATCCCGGTGGAAGAACAGGTCGCCGTGATGTGGGCGATGCAAAACGGCTATGTCGATCCTGTTCCCGTCGAGCGCGTCAAGGAGTTCCAGCTAAAACTTCAGGATTGGCTGCAAACGCGCAAAGAAGGATTGCTCCGAGCGATTCGCGAGAAAAAGGAGCTCAACAAAGACCTCGAGTCGCAACTGAAAGCGGCGCTCGATGAATTCAAATCCACCTGGCGATGATTTCACTGCAGGCATTCGATCCAACCATGGCCTCTAACCGCAAGATCGCCGGCATCGAAAGCGCGATTTACTTGCTCCGCGGCCAGCGAGTCATGCTCGATTCCGATTTGGCTGCGATTTACCGAGTTACAACGAAGCGACTCAATGAACAGCTAAAAAGAAATCGCAATCGGTTTCCCGACGATTTTGCGTTTCAGCTTACAACTGAAGAGTTTAGAAACTCGAAGTCGCAGATTGCGACTTCAAGTTTGATGTCACAATTTGTGACATCAAGTGGACACGGCGGCAGGCGCAAACTTCCCTGGGCATTTACCGAGCATGGCGCGATTATGCTGGCTAGCGTGCTCAACAGCGACATCGCTGTTCAAGCAAGCATCCGTGTCGTCCGCGCGTTTGTGCGTTTGCGTCAAATGGTTGCGGCGAACGCGCAACTCGCGGCCAAGCTTGAAGAGTTGGAACGCCGCCTCGATTCGCACGACGCAGCGATGGTCGATCTTTTCGCGGCATTGAAACACTTGCTCGAACCAACTGAGCCGCCGAAAAGGCGGGAAATCGGTTTCCATGTGCGAGAAAGGACCGGGCGCTACCACGCACAGAGCAACAAATCAAAAATCAAAAATCGAAATTCGAAAATTCCTTAGATGGCGAACACGCAGGACATACGGCGCCGAATCAAATCGATTCGCAACACCGCGCAGATTACCAAAGCGATGCAAATGGTGGCTGCTTCCAAGATGCGCAAAGCGCAGCAGCATGCGCTTGCCGGACGGCCGTACGCC
>QHOK01000233.1 GCA_003218755.1 Verrucomicrobiota bacterium | reverse complement strand
GCCACTATCCGGATCGACACTTGTGACTACCACCCCCTGCACATTGTTGGGAAGATCAAGCTGACGCGCCATCTGAGGCGTCAACTCATCGACGTGAATCGACGCTAGCGGACCGCCGCTCGCTTCTTGATCGTTCTGTTGTCCCGGGGATGGGGGTGGAGACTGGCCTCGCGGTGGCAAAACCCCGGCGGTTTCATAATTGGCTGGCTCCTCTTTGATCTGAGTGGTCACATTCAGCGATTTGCCGTCGCGCACGATTTCGAGTTCAACATTTTTATTCAACTCTGTCTGCGCCACGATACTCCTCAGCGCATTTATATTCTTCACTCCGCGACCATTGAATTTGCGGATGACGTCGCCGCGTTGCAATTTCGCTTGAGCTGCGGGCGACCCGGGCACCACTTCCTCTACCGTCACGCCCTCAGTCTCAGCGGTATTCTGGCCAGGCTGCAATGCACGTGTCTGGATTCCGTTGACGGAATGGCAAAACCGATTCCCTGTGAACCGCCACTGCGTGAAATGATCGCAGTATTGATCCCAACGACTTCGCCGCGAAGATTAATCAATGGACCTCCGCTGTTGCCGGGATTAATTGCGGCGTTTGTTTGAAGGAGATCCCCGAAAGCGTCGGTGCGGTTTGGCCGCATTTTCGAACTGATAATGCCGTCGGTAACCGTTTCCTCGAATCCGAATGGATTGCCAATGGCCAAAACAAAGTCTCCGGCCTGTACCGTGTCCGAATCGGCCAGTTTGAGAGGCTTGACCCCTGGGTCGTCGATTTTGAGCACAGCCAAGTCGACCTGAGAATCTGCGCCAACTAACCGTGCTTTTTTCGTCCGGCCATCACTTAATTGCACTTCGATCTCATCGACCTGATCGACCACGTGATTGTTCGTGATAATGTGTCCCTCATTCGTCACAATTACGCCGGAACCGAGCGAATTTTGAACCAAAGCCTGGTCATTTGGATTCCGAAATTGCCGCTGGTTCCCGTAGAAAAACTCGAAGAGATCGAGCCCGCGTTCCCGCGGTATGAGAATCTTCTTGGATGTTTTCACGGCTACAACGGACGGGATCACGCTACTGACGAGTGCGCGGCGCTCCCGGTTCAATGCCTCAAGCGATGCGACTTGCTTTGGATCTACGTTCGGAGACGAGGCCAGCGTGTACTTTTCCGGCGTTCGAGTCGAAGGCAGATCCAACCCTCCGTGTTTGAGGCGGTAGTCGTAGAGCGCGGAAATTCCCACGCTGACCAGCAGGACAAAAAGCAAGAATTTCGCTAGATTCTTCATTAGCTCACGTTGGAAAAAGTTCGTCCCTGTTGTTCGACAACCAAACGCCGGAAACGTTGATTCTCAGGCAATTCCAGGCGTGGGTCGGCCTCGAAGATCGACGTGGCCGCCGCACGCGCGCGCCGCATCAAGCCCGCATCCGACTTCAAATTGCCGATCTTAAGCGCCGGCAGGCCGCTTTGTGCTGTGCCAAGCAAATCGCCCGGTCCACGCAAGTCCCAGTCTGCTTCAGCCACTTCGAACCCATTGCTTGTTCTCTCCAAGACGGCGAGTTTTCCCGAAGTCTCCTTGGATTGGTCGGATGTTAGAAAAATGCAATACGATTTATGTTCTCCGCGGCCGATCCGCCCGCGAAGTTGATGAAGCTGCGCCAGTCCAAAACGTTCAGAGTTTTCCACGAGCATCACACTGGCGTTAGGAACATCGATCCCGATCTCGATCACTGTAGTGCTTATCAATGCGCTGGTCTCGCCGCGACGGAATCGTTCCATGATTTCCTGCTTCTCCGCGGCCGGAATACGGCCGTGAAGTAATTCACAGCAATACGGGTGCAACCGTTCCCGCCATAACTCGTACTCGGCCGAGGCCGCTTTCACGTCCAACTTTTCACTCTCATCGATCAACGGATAAATCACGTAGAGTTGTCGTCCAGCTTCCAATTGTGTTCGCAAAAAGCTGAGGACCTCGCCGAGTTTCGATTCGTCACGCACCGCAGTAACTATTTTTCCCCGGTTACGCGGCATCTCATCGATAATCGAAACATCGAGATCGCCGTAAATAGTCATCGTTAGCGTGCGCGGAATCGGTGTAGCCGTCATCACCAGCACATCGGGCGCTGGTTCGCGGGCCGTCAGTCTGGCGCGTTGCGCGACACCGAATTTATGCTGCTCATCAATGACGACGAGCCCCAAATTCGAGAACGAAACCGTGTCGTAAAGAAGAGCATGCGTCCCGACGATTACGTCCGCATTTTCATCACCGGCAACCAAAGGGAGAAAACTTTCTTCCTGGCGCGCTGCCGTTCGCAGGGCCATGCGCACGCCGAGCGGTTCGAGCCAGCGCCGCAAGACGGCGTAATGCTGCTCACCCAGAATTTGTGTTGGCGCCATGAATGCGGCCTGATATCCCGCCTCAACCGCGAGTAACATCGCGGCGATCGCCACGACAGTTTTGCCTGAACCCACATCGCCTTGCAGCAAACGGTTCATCGGATGGCGCGCTGCGAGATCGCGCCGAATTTCCACGATCACTTTCGACTGCGCGCCCGTCAACTCGAATGGTAACGCCTTAAGAAATTTGTCGAGCAGCGCGCCAGACCCACAGTGTGCCTGGCCAACGCGAATCGATGCGTCGGAGCGTCGCGATGCGATCAGCATTTGCATCGCGAAGAATTCGGAAAGAACCAGATGCTCGCGAGCGGCGTCACGCGCCTCCCAATTTTCCGGGAAATGAATCGCGCGAATCGCATCACCTCTTTTCCCGTGAACCAGACCGCCCGGTGCCAACGTTTCTAGTGGCTCATCGGAAATTTCATTCAACAACCGGTAAATGATGCTACGCAGAGCGCCCTGTGAAAGACCTTCCGTCGCCGGATAAATGGGTGTGATACGCCGAAAATGGATCGAAATCTCCTCGTCATTCTCGATAACCTCGAACTCTGGGTGATCCATGCAGATCCTCTTTCCCCGCAGACGTGGTTTGCCAAACACGACCATGCGCTGCCCGGTCGCGATCATCTTCTGCACATAATGCAAGTTGAACCAGCGACACACCAGCGTCTCGCTTAACGCGTTCGGGCTCGATTCTTCCAGTGTGGCCTCGAAGATTTTCTTCCATCCGCCAAAACGGCGCAGCGAAGTTTTGATTACCTCGCC
>QHOK01000061.1 GCA_003218755.1 Verrucomicrobiota bacterium | reverse complement strand
GGGCGATGAAGCCAGAACTACTTTTCGCCGTCGCCATACTTCTGCGAACGCAATACGCCCGAGAGCGCCTCGGTAAAAGGAATATTCTCAGTCCGAGCGGCATCTTCCTCGCAGAAGCCGCCCTGGACTTTGCCGACTTTAGTCGGTTGGCCACTTAGCTGCGAGTTGTCCCGAAACTGCCTAGAAATGCACAAATCGGCGACGAATATCGGAGCGGAGCCTACGGGGCTCGAACCCGCAACCTCCGCCGTGACAGGGCGGCGCTCTAACCAATTGAGCTAAGACTCCTCGCGGAAACAAAAGTGTAGTGGCGCCGATCCTCAGCCGCAACTATTCGCGCTCGGTTACTCGCGCTCAAATTTTCTGAAGTAGAAGCATAAGTCTCAGTCGAGAGAACGCGTTTTACGCAACAACAGATCGATAGCTTGGTTGAACATTTCGGATGAGGGTCGCGTCGAACTCCGAAATGTTTCGCGAGTGAACATTGCGAATGCGTCTGATAAAGCTATAGTGAGGCTTGGTTCGGCGGATTGACCCAAACCATAAATGAGCGACAAGCGCAGCGAGGGACTTCAGGACGGGGTTGGGGACTCGGGTCCGGACAATCTCGTTGACGCATTTGATCGAGTAATTTCTTCGTTGCCGCCGGGCGATCCAGTTCGGCGTGATCTGTTGGAACTGCGGCCGCAGATTTTCGATCAACAGGAGACGATGGTCGAGGCGCGCAGGATGATCGAGAAGCTCGAGGAAGTCATCAAGAAAGTGACTTCGCCAGCAAACCGGATCGGCACGTTTCTCGGCGCCACTTCGAAGGACACGGCGCATATCGTGGTGGGAGGCGCGGATTACTACTGCAACATCGATCCGCGCATTCCGCTCGCGAAATTGAAAAAAGGAACGCGCGTGCTCGTCAATGACGCTTTCGTTATTGTCGGTGACCTTGGATTTGAGACGGCCGGCCCGGTGACAAAGATTACTGAAGTGTTGGGCAAGGACCGATTGCGCGTTGGATCGGAGCACGGATTGCAATCGATGGTGTTACAGCGTTCGGCTGATCTTGCCCATTCCACCTTGAAATCGGGCGACGAAGTCCGTGTTGACTCAAATTACCGGATGGCGTTGGAGATGCTCTCGACCACGAAGTCGCATGAACATTATCTCGACACTGTGCCGGAGCTGCCGTGGGAAAAAGTCGGTGGCCAGGAGGCGGCGCTCCAGGCGATTAAGGACGCGATCGAACTGCCGCTTTTGCATCCTGATCTTTTCCACAAATTTCAGCACGCCACGCCAAAAGGTTTTCTGCTTTACGGTCCACCTGGCTGCGGCAAAACGCTGATTGGAAAGGCGACTGCTTACAATTTAACGAGGCAGCTTCGGGAAAGAACGGGAACCGAGATGCGCGAATATTTCATGCACGTCAAAGGCCCTGAGATTCTGAACATGTGGGTGGGCGAATCGGAGCGAATGGTGCGCGAAATTTTTGCCACCGCTCGCGAGAAACGGACCGAAGGTTTTATGCCGTTTCTGTTTATTGACGAGGCCGAATCGATTCTCGGAACCCGCCGCGCATCGCGCCACTCGAACATTCTTTCGACGCTGGTGCCGATGTTCTGCTCGGAAATGGATGGAATCGATTCGCTAAACGACGTTGTAATTATCCTTGCGTCGAATCGCGCCGATCTGATTGACCCGGCAATTCTGCGCCCGGGCCGGATCGACCGAAAAATTAAGATCGATCGGCCAGACAAGCAGGGCGCACGCGAAATCTACCGTATTTATCTTACGGACGGCCTTCCTTACGACGGTGTGCTTGCGAAAGAAGCCGATGGATTGGGAGCGTCCATCGAGCGCCTGATCGAGCGCTTTGTGGGCTGGCAGTTTACGCGCCGCGACGAAAACAAATTTTTGGAGGTAACGCTTCGCAGCGGGCGCAAGGAAACGCTTTACCGCAGCGATCTGATCAGTGGCGCGATCATTGCCTCGATTGTCGAGCGCGCGAAAGCGATGGCGATCAAAAGGGCTATTGCCACTCAACAGGAGGAAGGCATTCGGGAAACGGATTTGCAACTCGCGTTCAATGCCGAGTACACGGAGAACGACATTTTCCCGACGACCGACATTACCGAAGACTGGCTCAAGCTAATCGATTACGATCCGGAAAACGTCGTTAAGATTTCGCCTGTCAGACCGGTCTCCGAGGCGCGCGCACACGCAACATTTGGCGTAATCTAAGCCGCGAAGGAAATGGCCGCTGCGCCGCGCCGATTTAGCTTGATCTGAGTTCGTGCCTTGGCCGGACAACCTGGGAAATAGCAGCACCTGATGAAACGCGTCTTTGGGCTGGAAACGGAGTACGGCATCACTCTCGGCGGTGCGGACACGGTCGATGTGGTGGCCGAATCGATCGAGCTGGTGCGGCGTTATACCGATCACGGCGCGCTAATGAAATGGGACTATGACCTGGAAGATCCGCATCTGGATGCGCGCGGGTTTCGTGCGCGCGAATTGCTTCAGGACACCGACGAGTCGGCTTACTACGAGATCGATAAACGCCGGCCACTCAGTTTTGAGGAAATAAAAAGCGACCTTGTCCTTTCAAACGGCGCCCGGTTCTACAACGATCACGCGCACCCGGAATATTCCACGCCAGAGTGTACAACCCTTCGCCAGATCGTTGCTCAGGACAAAGCCGGCGAGCGCATTCTTGCTGAGTGCGCACGGCGCCGAAATGAGAAGTTGCCATCTGGTTACGAAGTTCGGCTCTACAAGAACAATACCGACTTCTCCGGGCACAGTTACGGTTGTCACGACAACTACCTGATGAGTCGCGACATCGCATGGGACAAAATCGTCGCCGGTATTCTGCCGTTTCTCGTCACGCGACAGATTTTCGCGGGCGCCGGCAAGATGGGTGTTGAGGCGGAGAGCGGGCAGAGCGAGCCTGGCATTTATCAAATCTCGCAGCGCGCCGATTTTTTCAGTGTGGTTGTGAGCATCGACACGATGAATCGGCGACCTCTGATCAACACGCGTGACGAGCCGCATGTGGACGCGAGCCGCTATCGCCGGTTTCACGTCATCCTTGGGGACTCCAACATGAGCGAATGGGCCACAGCCATGAAAATTGGGACCACTGCGCTCATTCTCGACCTCATTGAACGCGGCCAAGCGCCGCAGCTCGAGATTGCGCAACCCGTTGATGCCAATAAATCCATCAGCCGCGACCAGACTTACGATTGGATTATTGAATTGAAAGATGGCCGCAAAATCTCTGCGATCGACGTGCAGCGGATTTATCTGCGCGCGGCCAGCAGACTGGACCCGCGCCCGCGGGGCGACGGCATGGCAGGCGGCGACGACGAGTGGGGATGGATATTGCGTGAATGGGAAAATGTCCTCAACGATCTCGAGCGTGACGTGATGTCAGCGCGAGACCGCGTCGATTGGACAGCGAAGAAGTTCTTGCTGGATGCATTACAGGAAGAGGAAAAACTTTCCTGGAGCGATCCGTGGCTGCAAGCCGTCGATCTCGAATATCACAACCTCGATCTCGACCGCGGTCTATATTACGAAGTTTTACGCAAAGGTTTAATGCGCCGCGTTACAACGGAGGACGAAATCAAGGCCGCGATCTTCAATCCGCCAGAAACCACGCGCGCGTTTTTCCGTGGCCGCGCGGTGGCGCGTTTCAATGACGAGATTTCCTCCATTCAATGGGACGAAATCGTGTTTGCAAACGGAGCGCACTCATGTCGCGTCGCGCTGCCCGAGGCAGCAATGAATGCGCGCCTCGACGCGCTCAATCACGCCGCGCGCAACGGCAAAGATTTCTCGGAATTCATCAGCGCCATCGCGCAGGTGGACTGATTCGAGCGCTGGATCAAAAACCGAAAATCGACAATCGAAAATAAGATCACTCCCACTCGATCGTGCTGGGCGGTTTGCTCGAGATGTCGAAACAGACTCGGTTGACGCCTTTGACTTCGTTGCTGATGCGGGCCGAAATGCGTGCCAACAGTTCGAAGGGAAGCCGAACCCAGTCGGCGGTCATGCCGTCCTGACTTTCGACGATGCGAAGCACAACCGTGTTTTCGTAGGTTCGTTGGTCGCCCATTACGCCGACTGATTGCACTGGCAGCAAAACAGCAAATGATTGCCAAACTTTGTAATACCAATCGGCGGCTTCCATCTCACTTTGCACAATCGTGTCCGCCTCGCGCAAAATGGCTAATCGCTCGGGTGTAACTTCACCGAGAATGCGAACGGCAAGACCTGGCCCGGGGAAAGGCTGGCGATAAACGATTTCTTTGGGCAAGCCGAGCTGCAAACCTGCCTGGCGCACTTCGTCTTTGAACAATTGGCGCACCGGCTCAACCAGTTCGAAGTGCATTTTATCCGGCAATCCGCCCACGTTATGATGGCTTTTGATCACCTGCGCGGGATTGCCCTCGATCGATACGCTCTCAATCACGTCGGGATAAAGCGTGCCTTGTGCGAGAAATTTGTAACCGCCATGTCCGCCGCCGGACGGAGTCGCTGTGGCGAGTTTACGCTCGCCGTTTCTTCGGTCTTCCTCAAGTAATTCCTCGGTAGCGCGTTGAAATACTTTAATGAATTCGTTGCCGATCAGCTTTCGCTTGGTTTCGGGATCGGTCACGCCTTTGAGCAGCGTGAGGAACCGATCGCTCGCGTCTACGTATTTCAGCCGAACATGGAAATTCTCGCCGAAAACGCGCTGCACAATTTCTTCCTCGCGCGCGCGGAGGAGTCCGTTGTTCACAAAAATACAGGTGAGCTGGTCGCCGATTGCCTTGTGCAGCAGCGCAGCTGTCACTGAAGAATCAACGCCGCCGCTCAAGCCGAGCACCACCTTTTGATCGCCGACCTGTTTACGGACGCGGGCGCAAGCTTCTTCGATGAACGAGCCCATCGTCCAGTCCATCGCGCACTGGCAGATGTGATATAGAAAATTCTGCAGAATCTCCCTGCCGCGTGGCGTGTGCGCGACTTCGGGATGAAATTGCAAGCCGTAAAGTTTGCGTTGCCGATCCTCTACGGCGGCGAAGTTGCAACCTTCCGTGGTCCCGACGACGCGAAAACCTTTCGGCAATGCCGTCACTTCGTCGCCATGGCTGTTCCAAACGTCGAGCTGGTTGCCTAATCCATCGAAGAGTTCCGATCCATTCTTGATGTGCAACATGCCAGCGCCGTACTCGCGTCGTCCCGTGAACACGACCTGGCCGCTAAGGTGATGCGCCATCAGCATCAGCCCGTAACAAATTCCCAACACGGGAATGCCTAGCGAAAAAATCTGTGGATCAATCTGCGGGGCGCCTTTGTCATAAACGCTGGCCGGCCCGCCGGAAAGGATCAGCCCGTTCGGTTTCAGCGCGGCGATTTCAGCGGCTGACGTGTCGAAGCGAACAATCTCCGAATACACCTGACATTCGCGGATTCGCCGTGCTATGACCTGTGTGTACTGCGAGCCGAAATCGAGGATGAGAATTTTTGAGTGCGTTGAGCGGGCTGCCATCTGTGCGCGCTACGGATGAGTTTGTGGGACGCTATGTTCTGCGGCCGGATCGTCGGGCGATCGCTCTAACGGGCCGAGCGTTCCCTGACCGGTTACGCCGCGCTCCAACTGCCCTTGTACTTCCTCTGTCGAACGCTGTTCAAGAGGGTCGGCGCAGCCCCCGGCAGCCAGCCATGCGATCACGAGCAGGATCGATATGGGCTTCATCTGCTTATCTTAGGAAGAGACTGATCGATTGCAACAAGCTTGAAGCGTTGAAGAGGGCACCAACCCTATGCTGTCATGTTGAGCGAAGCGAAACATCTCTCATTGTCACCTTAAAAGTTCGCCGGAGGAACTAATCAGAGATTCTTCGCTGCGCTCAGAATGACAATGTTGTTGCCGCTTCAACGCTTCAACGCTTTAACGCTTTAACGCTGTAACGACGATGATCGACCCCGAACTTTTGCTGCAGGGCTATCGGCTCGGTGTTTTTCCCATGGCGATGGAGGATGACTCGATCGAGTGGTTTTCGCCCGATCCGCGTGCCATTCTGCCATTGGAAGATTTTCATGTCCCTCACGCGCTACGACGTCTCCTGCGCAAAAAAGTTTTCGAAACAAGCATCAACGACGCGTTTTCGGAAGTGATCGAGGCCTGCGCGAAACGGGAAGATACGTGGATCAATCGGGAGATTATCGAAAGCTACACGCGATTGCATGAGCTCGGTCACGCGCATTCTGTCGAAACTTGGAAGCAAGGCAGGCTGGCCGGCGGCCTTTACGGCGTCGCGGTGGGGGGAGCATTTTTTGGGGAATCGATGTTTCATTGCGTCACCGATGCCTCGAAGATTGCGCTTGTAGCGCTGGTGGATCATTTGCACGCGCGCGAATTCGTGTTGCTGGACACGCAATGGCTCACACCGCACCTGCAACAATTTGGCGGTATTGAGATTTCGCGAAACCATTACCTGCGCCTCTTGCAGAGAGCGGTCGAATTGCCCCGGAAATTTTTCTAGTGCAGGCGGAAGTCGCTAGCGCCGCCTGTGCAGAGTGAATCGCAGATGATGCGAAGAGCTCCGCGAGCGATCGGTGCCAGCAATTGATAGTGACCGAATCTCGCCGATATTAAGTGCGAAATGGTTGGTTGGATTTTAAAGAAGATCCTCGGGTCCAAGAATCAGCGCGAGCTCAGGCGGCTTGCACCGATTGTCCGCCGGATCAACGAGCTGGATGAGCAGTTTAAGAGCTTATCCGACGACGAGTTGCGCGCGAAAACCGCGGCGTGGAAGGAAGAGGTTTCAAAGATTCCAGAGCTAGAGGATCAATGGAAAAGGGTGGATGAAATATTGCCGGAGGCGTTCGCGGTAGTCAAAAATGCAGCGCGGCGGCTGAAAGAACGACAACACAGCTTCACGGTGTGCGACCAGCCGATGACCTGGGACATGGTGCACTTCGACGTGCAATTGCTCGGCGGAATCGTCTTGCACCGTGGGCGGATCGCGGAGATGGCGACGGGTGAAGGCAAGACTCTAGTTGCGACGTTGCCGCTTTACTTGAATGCGCTCACCGGTCGTGGCGCGCATCTGGTGACAGTGAACGATTACCTGGCGCGACGCGACGCAGAATGGATGGGGCAACTTTACAATTTTCTCGGCCTAACAGTTGGCTGCATTCAACACGATCAGGAGCCGGACGAGCGCCGCGAACAATACGCGATGGACATCACGTACGGGACGAACAGCGAGTTCGGGTTCGATTATCTGCGCGACAACGGCATGGCCACAACGCGCGAGCAACAGGTCCAGCGCGGTTATCACTATGCCATTGTCGATGAAGTCGATTCCATTCTGATCGATGAAGCCCGCACGCCGCTCATCATCAGCGGGCCGGCAACCATTTCCACTCATCAGTACGACAAATGGAAACCGCTGATTGAGCAGTTGGTTCGGAAGCAAAACATGCTTTGCAACCGGCTGGCCAGCGAAGCGATCGAGAAATTTGAGCAAGGCGATGTCGAGACCGGGGGGCGTCTCATGTTCAAAGTGAAACTGGGTCAGCCCCGCAACAAACAGCTGTTGCGAATGATGGAAGATCCGGACAAGCGACGCGCCATCGATAAAGCTGAGCTCTCATTTTATGGGGACACGCGCAAGGAGGAACTGTTCGCGCTCAAGGAAGAACTCTTCTTCACCATCGACGAGAAATCGAACGAAGCCGATCTTTCGGAGCAGGGGCGCAGCTTCCTCAATCCCGACGATCCGAACGCATTTGTGCTACCGGATTTGATTAACGAATTCACTGAAATCGATCTCGACCAGACCCTCTCGCAGGAGGAGAAAGACAAGAGAAAATCGGAACGTCAGCAGCATTGCGACGCGCAGGCCGAACGAATCCATAACATTTCGCAATTACTTCGCGCCTACTGCTTGTTCGAGAAGGATGTCCAGTACGTCATCGAGGATAACAAGGTCGTGATCGTTGATGAATTCACGGGGCGCAAAATGCCGGGCCGACGCTGGAGCGATGGATTGCATCAAGCCGTGGAAGCGAAAGAAGGCGTCCAGATCGATCGCGAAACACAAACGCTGGCGACCATCACGATCCAAAATTATTTCCGGCTTTATCAGAAGCTTGCAGGAATGACCGGCACAGCCGAAACGGAAGCCGCAGAGTTTCACGACATCTACAAACTCGACGTGAATGTCATTCCGACCAATCGACCGGTGCGACGCACGGATCACAACGATCGCATCTATAAAACGCGTCGTGAAAAGTACAACTCGGTCATCAAGGAGATCAAGGAAGCTCACGCGAAAACTCAGCCGGTGCTGGTCGGCACGGTGAGTGTGGAAGCTTCGGAGCTCCTCAGCCGAATGCTGAAGCGCGAGAAAATTCCGCACAACGTGTTGAACGCGAAATTTCACATGCAGGAAGCCGAAATCGTGGCGCGCGCTGGTCAACCAGGGACGGTCACGATTTCAACGAACATGGCCGGGCGCGGCACAGATATTAAGCTTGGCCCTGGCGTAATAGAAGCGGGCGGGCTGATGGTGGTTGGGACCGAGCGCCACGAGGCGCGCCGGATTGATCGACAGTTACGCGGACGCTGCGCACGGCAGGGCGACCCGGGCGCATCGCGGTTCTATGTGAGTTTCGAAGACGATTTAATGCGCAACTTCGGCGCAGCCGATCGGATGACGAGAATCATGGAGCGATTCGGCCTCGAGGAAGGCCAGGAACTCGAGCATCGATGGCTCAATAAATCGGTCGAGACCGCGCAGAAACGTGTGGAACAACGTAACTACATGATCCGAAAACGGACGCTCGATTTCGACGACGTGATGAACATGCAGCGCGAAGTCGTTTACACGTATCGCAATGAAGTGATCGATTCGGAGGAACCGCGCAAACTCATCTACGAAGTGATCGACGAAGCGGTGCCCGCAAAAGTGAAGGAATATCTCGATGTCGATGAGCCGAATTACACCGGTTTCATCCATTGGGTGAACACGACTTTCCCGCTGGGTTTGACGAAAGAGAAAGCACAATTTGAAACGCGCAGTGTCGACGAAAACGCGCAGTTCTTGGTTGAAAAGATCAAGAACGCGTACGAGCGCAAATCAGCCTATGAAGAGCCCACGGCGGTAAAAAGCCTGGAGCGCTACATCATTCTGAACGCGATCGACCGGCTCTGGCAGGAGCATCTCTATGCAATGGACGCATTGCGTGAGGGCGTCTATCTCCGGGGGTACGCGCAAAAGGATCCGCTCATCGAGTACAAGACCGAAGCGTACGACATGTTCGTCGAATTGATGGCGAACATTAAGAATGAAGTGCTGAATAACCTTTTCCGCAGCACTTCGAACCTGCAGGCGTTCGAGAATTTCCTGGCCACCCTGCCGCAATTCTTAATGCGCGAACATGCGCCGACGGCGCCCGCCGCAGGTGCCGACGCGCGCATCCGTCAGCCTGTTGGCGCGATGGCGGGAGTCGCAGCCGGAGACGGCGATGGGGCGGGCGAAGTCTCGATCGATCTTCCTGTTCGACGATCAATACCAAAAGTCGGTCGCAATGAACCGTGCCCCTGCGGCAGCGGAAAAAAATATAAGAACTGCTGCGGCCGCGTGGCCTGAACCCTGGCGCGCCGCGTCCTCTCAGCCTCCCATGCGCAAGCGAAGAAATCTCTGACTGCTTGAAGAGCATTGCGCGACCATTCAGCAGGCGGAGCGCTCAAGGGGATCGACAGTCCGACATCCGGTATCCAGCAATTAACCGGGGTTACTGTTCCTTCTTTCGCTTCCAGTGTTGCAGGAGGTTTCCGCTCCCCTGCTTGGATGCGAATTCACTGGGGCGTGGCTTGCCGGTCGGGGCGAAGCAGACCTTGTAACGGTCTACGTCCAGTTCGTAGATGCCGAGCATGACTTCTTTCTCGGTCGAGGTCGCATCCATCTGCTTTGGGTTTTTCGTCGCGTCGAGCTTGATCGTCCCCTCCTTGCTGGTCGCGTACTCCGCCAGGTCGGGGAAGGAGAAAGTGTCATCCTTGATGACGATGGTGGTCTGCTTCACCTTGTCCTTGGGTAGCGCCTCACCATCTTTCATCGCGGAGACCAGCTTCCACGTGCCCTGCAGCCCGTCCGAGTCCTTCTTGGATGCTGGGTCCAGAGAGCTATCAGCTCCCAGCGACACACCGATGGCTG
>QHOK01000232.1 GCA_003218755.1 Verrucomicrobiota bacterium | reverse complement strand
GTGGCGCCGGAACAGACAGCGACCCGAACGTCGGAGCAACAAGCCAGGCAACCTGATGCCCAAAGCACAATCGCACCAATACCAACCCCATTGGCTTTACCGACGCCGCCGCTAACTGTGGACGCACAAATGGTTAGCGCGTTGGATACTGTGTACCGAGCAGCGCTTAAGGCCAATGACATCGCAATAATGGATCAGATCTTGGCCGATGACTTTGTTTTGGTATCAGATCGCGGTGCTTCTTTGACGAAAGTCGACTTGATCAACGAAGCGCGAGAGAAACGGACGATCTACGAGGATGAGGAGCTGGAGGAAGGCACGCAGAAGGTGCGAGTATGGCGCGATACGGCTGTTGTTACTGAGCTGTTGAGGATCAAAGGCACGAGAGACCAACCCCCCTTCAAAGTCTGGTTCAGTGAGACTTACGTTCGGACGCCCACTGGTTGGCGTTGCGTATTTGGGCAAGCTTCGATTCCGTTTCCGAAACCGGACGCGAAATAGTTTTTCGATCACCTGATTGGTCTTTCGTCACAACTATCGCGCGTACGCGCCAAACCCACTTGGCGATCATGTTTGCGGCGGAGCACATGAGCCTTATGACGTTGTCGAACTTGATCCAAAACATCAGCCCGACGTTCTTTTGATCGAGCCATTCCTGGAAGATCGTTCGCCCTTCGCGATCTATCGCCGCGACACAGCCCCAACTCCATCCGGCTTTGCTGAGATTGTCAGCAATTATTTCCCGGTACTTCATGCACGTTCACTAGTTAGTGGCACGTGCATTCAGAGTATCTCCAACACCGTACCCCGCCATGATGCGAACAAGCGCCGCGTCCAGTTGCACTGCTCTCCGAGCCGTCACGGCATATCGCTCCGATCCTGTGGAGCTGCTCAGTGGTAGCTGCCGGCCTAATGGTATTGGGAGTAATCGCAGGTTTTGAAGCGCTTTTTGCCGCCGCTTCCTGCTGTTGTCGGATTGCTTCTTCTTGCTGCTTTCGCAGCGCCTCCAAATTCGCATTTTGCTCGGCAGAGTATGCGTTGCCCTTTGCGGCGGCCGCAGCCTTCTTACGACCGGCGCAGGGTGGGTCGGTGTGGACTCGGCTTAGCTTGGTCTAGGCTCTCTTTTTGGCCAATCGGCTTGCGCGCCTACCTTTTAACATAAGTCTCCGAGCAAGCCTTTCCTTGGTTATCGGTTGGCTGAAGTAGTGAATGAGACAACGTTTGTCGCTTCGCCCGACTGAGGCACTACCTTCCAATATCTCTCCGCTTCTTCCGGTAGGACCAGCTCGCGATACGTGTTGTAGAGCATCTGCGGACTCGTGTGTCCAAGCTCAGATGCCACACGCGGAGCGTCATGACAGGCGGCCAGGCGATAAGACGCGAACGAATGCCGCAACCCGTTATTCGGCCAGCGCGAGTCCCGCGGCTTTACGGACCCGAGCAAGCTTGCTGGGCACGCCCTTTGGCACTAGGCGGCCATGTCGTAAGCCTATCGGCGCCTGAGATAGCCACGCAGCGAGATTGGTTTGTATGGGAACAATTCTACGCCGCGCGCTTTTTGCTTTTGCTGCTTTCACTTCTATGAATCCACGAGCAAGATCGACTTCGGACCAATCTAAGCGCTTGATTTCAGCATCTCTGAGCCCGGCAAACGCACCAATGGCGAGCACTGGCAACACGTCCGGGGCCTGCGCCGCCGCTGCTTCTAGAAGGGCCCGCAGTTCATCCACGGTGAAAATCTCCGGCGGGTTGCCCGGTAGTGTGGGCCGTCCAGTGTGTAGGATCGGGTTGGTGTCGATCATTCTCCGGCGCATCGCGTAACCGAACAACACGCTAATGTTCGCCCGAAAATTAGCCCCGCTCTTAGGGGAGCCGGGCAGGGCACGAAGCCAGTTGTCCAGTTCTTCCACGTGATTGCCGCGATCGGTCGGCTGCGCAAAGTACCGGGAGAATGCTGCCAGTCGGAACTTCAAATCCGTCGAACCTACGCTAACGAGTTGTTTGTCCCTCGTGCATTTGCGAACACTGGCGACACAAGACGACCATTTTAGATGCGGATTTTCTTGCGTTATCACAGCGTTACTTTTCTGCATCCGTCGAGGGAAAACGCCTCAGTTTTATCTCTTCACTGTTTCACCGCTTTGCATGCGTTTGTGAAAATTTACAATCGTGACCGTGAACAAACCGTGAAAAATCTCAGTTCGTGATAAAGAACCTTTGACCCAAGGCTATCTGGTCGCTGAGCTTGGGTCGTTAGCCAAGAATATGGCGGACGACCCCTACAATCCTAGCGCTATCTAAAGGATTGAAGTATTGGGAAATAATCGCCGACAAACTCAGCGCGTCCGGCTGGACTTGGGGCTGTGTCGCAACGGTTGATTCCAACGGGCAAATAATCTTCGCTGCCGATGCACACCGCGACGACGGAAAGAGGTTCATCGTGCGCGCGGATGAAAAATTGACTGCGTTTCTTGAGCTTGAAAGAGTCACACGCGAAACATTGGGGCATCGTGGAAACAGAATGATGGGCTTATTAGAAAGAAAGCTAAACCTCTGCGCAAAAAGCCGGCGACGTGATGCACGCGGTGCTATCGGCCTCTTTCGATTGATTGGATCAGAGTTACATTGGCTCGCTCGTATTGATTCATGTTATTGAAAACGCGACCCTGATCGTCATCTACACCGCGATAATAATTGCCCAGCGTTTGGGCAAAGGCGATTCCCCTCGGACGCGAGAATTTGTAGCCCTTCCGGGCAAATATTTCGTTTCGGGCTCGCCATAAATCAGCAGAGCTAAGGCTCGAAAGGTCAGTCGCACTCAGATAGCGAGAGCTTGAATCCGGGAAGAGCCATGGTCCGCGCGCGGGCGCAATCGATGGCTGAGCAATCGTCGGTGAGTTACTCACAGGAAACCCTTCCTTTGCCCC
>QHOK01000060.1 GCA_003218755.1 Verrucomicrobiota bacterium | reverse complement strand
CGCCTTCATGCACGTCCATCGCGGCGACCCCGCCGATGGGGAAGCCGTAACCGCTATGGCCATCGGGCATGCAGAGCGCGTAGCGTGTAATGCCAGGTAAAGTGGCGACGTTGCTGATCTGCTGGTAAACGGCTTCGTCCATTTCACATACCAGCTTTTCCGTCGCGATGATCCGAGCCGGCACGCGCATGCCCTCCTTGTAACTCGAAGGCAATTCCCAAACCGTGTCTGAAATTTTTTGCAGGTTATCTATGATCGCCATCTGATCTGCGCTTCAACAAAAAATCGTTTTTGACGACAGGCTGCGCCGCTTTTTCGATTTCTCGATTAGCGCGCGAGCTTGGCTTGTGAGTGCTTAGACACTTTCCGCGACCGAGCAGTGAGTTTCGCTGCGCTTTTGAGAAACGAATCAACCCACCAAAAGACGTTCTCCTTTCGAACCATGTGTCTCATGCGCTTCATGCGCGCGCTGCGCTCCGCCTCGTTCATGCGGAAGGCTTCCAAAATCGTGTCGGCCATTTGCTCGATATCGTACGGATTGACGAGCAGGGCGCCGGGCTTGAGCTGCTCGGCCGCGCCGGCGAACTGACTCAGGATGAGCACGCCATCGTTTTCGATGCGGCACGCGCAATATTCCTTCGCTACGAGATTCATTCCGTCTTTGAGCGGCGTTACGAAGGCGATGTCGCACCCGCGATAATGCGCGAGAAGATCATCACGCTCGAGGCACCGAAAGTGATATTGCACCGGCAGCCAGGTGCTGGTTGAGAAGCGGCCGTTGATGTCGCCAACCAGCCGATCGATGCGTTGCTTGAACTGGTGATATCTGGGAATCTCCACCCGGCTCGGCACGACGACTTGGATCAGGACCACGCGGCCGCGCAGTTCCGGATGACGTTCCAGAGCGGTGCGAAATGCGCGCAAGCGCTCGGGAATTCCCTTGCTGTAATCGAGCCGGTCCGAACCAAGGATCAACTGACAACCAGGAAACGTGTCGCGCAGCCGCTGCGCTCTTTGCTCGACCGTGTCGGACCTTGCGCCATTTTCAAATGAGTCGAAGTCGATGCCGATCGGGAAATGCCCGACACGAATTTCGCGTTTTTCAAAACGGATTAATTGCAGGTCGCGGCGAGGAATAATTTTTGCGTCCAGCATCACGCGTCGGACGCACTGGATGAAGTTGCGCACATCGCGTCGCGTCTGGAACCCGACCAAATCGAACTGAAGCAGCGCCTGCAGAAGCCGCTGTTGTTGCGGAAGCTTCGAAAGGTGGTAGTCATGCACCCAGATGAAATCATCCGGCTGCGCGCTGCGGCCGATGGCATCGGCGTAACGCTCGTTAACTTCCTTGTAGGCTTGCCAATATGCCGGCTCAAAGTTGCAGAAATTTTGCAAATCGTGAAAAAGCGGCCAGATCACTTCGTTGGAATAGCCGTAGTAAAATTCGTCGCGCTCGGTTTCACTTAGCGCCACCGGCACAACCTTGTAGCCAGCGTTGCGCGTGGCTTCGGCGAGCGGTTCTCCTGGGATTTCACCCGCAATTCCAGGCCAACCGATCCAGGTTCCGCCGCGCTCGCGCAGCACCGGCTCGATCGCGGAAACTAATCCGCCGACAGCGGGTGTGACCGTCCACAAATCTTCGCCAGTTGAATCGAGCGCGAATGGCAATCGATTGGAAACGACGATCAGGCGAGTCATTACGGTGACAGTTAGAAGTTAAAATGGTTACACCGTTACAAGGGAAAGGAGCTAGTGGCTGGTAACCATTTTAGCATTTATAACGTTGTACTTTTTAACTCTTTTAACTTCTTTCGTTGAATCGTTGAAGTGTTAAAGCGTTGAATCGGTAAATCGACAAATCAGATATGATTCCCTCGGCGCTCGAGCACGTTCAGGAGATCGGTGGGCGCAGCGGTCGGGCAGCCGTTTTTCTCGACTACGATGGCACGCTTACGCCGATCATCAGCCATCCAGAGAACGCGTGGCTCTCCGATTCGATGCGGCAGGTGTTACAGGCACTTGCCCCGCGAGCACCGGTTGCCATACTGAGCGGTCGCGACCTTGATGACGTTCGCCGCCGCGTGAACGTCAATCTTATTGTGTACGCCGGCAGTCACGGATTTGATATCGCCGGTCCGCACGGATTACGCAGGCAAGTGGCCACAGAGTTTTTGCCAAACCTCAGGCTCGCAGAAAAGGAGTTACGCGAAGCGCTTGATCAAATTCCGGCTGCACGCGTGGAGCGGAAACATTTTTCCATCGCTGCGCACTACCGGAACGTGAAGGAAAATGACGTCCCCGAAGTGGAGCGAGCTGTCGACGCCGTGGCTGTACGACATCCCGAATTGCGCAGGATCAACGGCAAAAAAGTTTACGAACTGCTGCCGGCCATCGATTGGAACAAGGGCAAAGCCGTCGTCTGGCTGTTGGAAACGTTGGGCTTGGAACGCGGGAACGTTCGCCCGATTTACATCGGGGACGATAGCACCGATGAAGATGCGTTCCGCGCACTGGAGCAATCGGGCATTGGCATTCTGGTGAGTGAGCAATCGCAACCCACGGCAGCGCGCTATTCAGTGAAGAATCCCTTTGAAGTCGAGCGCTTCCTGCGTGTGCTAACTGCGCATCTGCTCGCTGTGTGAAGGTCCGATTTAACGTTCTAACGATTCAACGTCGCGAAGCGCTTCGTCATTCTGCGCTTCAATCGAGGGTCAAGCTGTTGTCTTGTTCCAATCTGGACGCTGTGCCGAAGCGCTCGCCGAGTTCGTTCAGGAGATTGCAGAGCCATTTGGCGTCGGCGGCCGATGCGCGTTCGAGTCTGAAGCGCCGCATTTGCATCGGAACGACCCGCGCAGCGATCAATTCGCCGCTACCTGAATCGAGCTCGACTAAATACATCAACGCCAGATCGCCACGGAACGCTTCGTAGCCGCTGATGCCTTCATAATCAGTGAGGAAATCGCCGCAGCCGTAAAGAATGAGTCGACCTCTGAATACCTCGATCGCTTTCACATGATGCGAGGAATGCCCATGCACAATCGCAACGCCTTCTTCAATCAAACGATGCGCGAACAGTACCTGTTCCCGCGGGATTTCGTATCCCCAGTTGCTGCCCCAGTGAATTGACGCGACGAGCAAATCGCCCGGCTGCTGATGGTCTCGCATTTCATCGCATATTCGCGCTGCAGTCGCTTCTGAAAGTTCATCCAGCAAATTTAGTCCAGGAGAAATGCTGGTGGCTTTCCACTCTTGCGGGATACCGCTGGTTGTTGATCCAAATGAAAACAAAAGCAGTCGGCCCTTGCCCGTCACGTTCAGTACCGCGGGTTGCATTGCTTCGTTGGCATCGTTGCCCGAGCCCGAGTACGCGATGCCTGCGGCATTCAACGTTTGCAGCGTTTCGGACAATCCGTGGTATCCCCAGTCCAGCACGTGATTGTTCGCCAAAGTGCATGCGCTGATATGCGCGGCAGAGAGACAACTAATGTTCTGGGGGTGCATCCGATAATGAATCCCTTTGCCGGGCCATGGCGTTTCAGCCGACGCAATGGCGGTCTCCAGGTTTGCGATTCGAAAATCGACTTCGGCCCGTTCCAATTCTTGCAGCGCATCGCCCCAGATGTAATCGAACGTGAGCGGGCGCGGTATCGGTCCGTGGGCTTTCTCCGCAAGATGGACATACTCGCGCGCATCGCGCACATAGGGTTCGTACAAAATCGGATTAACGGGATGCGGTAGGGCCTGATCAATGCCGCGTCCGGTCATCACGTCGCCGCAGAGAAAAATTCGCAACGACATAATTGAATTTACTCCCGCCGCTGCAGCATCACAGCGTGACTTTCATTCCATCGTACGCGATGCGCAGGTCGACACTGCGCTCGGCGGCGATAGCACGCAGGTTTGCGGAAATTTTGCGTTGGTCACCGGTCACAATTTCCGAGCCGCAATGCGTGATAATCGCGCGGGGAACGCCTTCTTTGTGGCACCACGTCAGTTGGGTGCGAACAGGCGCGTGACCAATGAGTGTTTCGCCGCGCCTGCGAATGAACGAGCGCGTTAGAGTGGCACCATCGCCAATGTAAATTTGCACACCTTTCAATGCCGCAGCGCGTTCGTGGATAAACACCAGGTCGGGCGCATAGAAGATCAGCGCGCCTCCTGCGCTGATCCGATATCCGACCGCCGGAGCCAGAATGGAATGCTCAACCGGGAACGCCTCGAAGGTGATGCCGCAAATTTTTGTGGGCGTGCGCTCTTTGATCAGATGCCGGTCTTGAATCGTGCAGTTTTGTAACGTTTGCCATGTCTTTTGCGGCGCATGCACCGGACACGGTGAGCCGTGCCTCAGGCCCGATGCGTGATCGGGGTGCGCGTGGGTCAGCACGATCGCGCTTGGACGGAGCCACTCAAATTTTCCCAGCCAATCGAGGCCGCAGTCGATCATCACATGCGCGGCGCGGTACGAAACCAGCAAAGAGGTGTGCATCCGATGGCGCCGCGTCCGCGCCTCAATCTCGCCGCGTGTGCCGAGAAACGTTAGCGTCATGAGGAGAGATTAGTCTTTTTCGTTAGTGCGATTTATTTGTACACTGCGAATCTGTCATCATGGAGAGCAGAAATTATTCGCCGCGGATCAAAGACGTTTCCTGGGGACGGCTCGAGGTCGAGGGGAAAGCTGAGCCCTACAAAGACGCAAAACTTTTCCCCGGTGGTTCGCACGCATGGAACTGGCGCGAGACAGGAACCGGTCACCGTCCCGGCATTCAAATTGCCGATGTGCAGGAATTGCTGGATCACGGCGCTAGGATCATTGTGCTTTCGCGTGGAATGGCCGAGTGCCTTCAGGTTCCGCGCGAGACGCTGGATTTTTTAAAGCAAAGGCAAATTGCCGTGCACGTGTTGCCGACCCCCGAAGCCGCGGCGCTCTACAACAAGCTCGCGGAAAACGAGTCGGTAGGCGGCCTGTTCCATACGACGTGTTGAGTTCGCCGGCTTGTGTGGAAAACAGCCGCAATTCTTTGCGTAGCGTCCTTTAGCATGGCTTTTGACCCTCCGGGCCCGGACGTCCGACGCGCAGCGGTTGGCGAACTCACGGGATTGCCGCCCGTTCTTGGCCGCGCGTTTTCGGCCGATGCCTCTGAATTTGAGCCGATCCCAAAGCCCGGTCCGCATGACTGGCTCGCCGTGCATCCCGAGCCCGGACAGACCTTCGACGAATTCAAAGCGTCGGACCCGAATCGACCGACCGGCTCGCGGCGCGTCATTTATCTTCAACCGCTGGGTGAATTTGCTGCTGATCGCAGCCCGCCGATCGAAACGCTGCGCGAGTTTGCATCGGCATTTTTCGCCTTGAAAGTCAAAGCCCTCCCGGCGGTATCGCTCGACGCGTCCAAGTTCACGACCCGGCACAATCCGAATACTGGCAATTTACAGATTCTGGCCAGCGACGTGCTCGACTTTCTCAAAGCACGCGTGCCTGCCGATGCGTTTTGTTTGCTGGCGATCACGATGGAAGACCTTTACCCCGAGACTTCGTGGAATTTCGTGTTCGGTCAGGCTTCGCTGCGCGAGCGCGTCGGCGTTTACAGCTTCGGGCGATATGATCCTGCGTTTTACGGCCAACCGCGCGGCCCCGGCTATGAAACACTCCTCCTGCGCCGGAGCTGCAAAGTGCTTGCGCATGAGACCGGTCACATGTTTGGGCTTGCTCATTGCACGTTTTTCAACTGCCTGATGAACGGCTCAAATCACCTTGTCGAAAGCGATCGTCGCCCGCTTCATTTGTGTCCGGTCTGTTTGCGCAAGCTGCAATGGAGCATCGGCTTCGATGTGCTTGAACGCTATCGCGCCCTCGAACGGGTCATTCGCGCCGACGGTTTCATCGATGAAGCCGACTGGTTAACTGACCGGATAAGAATCCTGCGCGGCGAATGAACAAATCAAGCACGTTGTGCTGCTGCCGCGCGCTTGATTTCATCCAAGGACGCCGGGTTTTCCAAGGCGGATGTGTCGCCGAGTTTTTCACTCAGATAGGCGGCGCGCACAACGCGGCGCATTACTTTCGCGTTCCGTGTTTTTGGTATATCAGCTACAAAGACCACCTCGCGCGGTGCAAGCGCTTTGCCGAGATCGCGCGCGACGTTCTTTTTCAATTCGGCTGCCAGGGCGACGTCGCCATTCGCGTCCTTCTTCAAGACACAAAAGCAAACCAACGCCTCACCCTTGATCGAATCAGGCACGCCGATGGCTGCGGCTTCGCTAACTTGCGGGTGCGCAACCAGAACTGACTCGACTTCGGCGGGCCCAACGCGTTTGCCAGCAATCTTAATTGTGTCGTCGGAACGTCCCAGAATGTACCACAGGCCATCGTTATCGATCGCGGCCCAATCGCCGTGCACCCACACGTCCGGAAAACGTGACCAGTAAGTCTCAATGTACCGCTCGGGATCTTTCCAGAAACCACGCGTCATACCGATCCACGGCTCGCGAATTACCAGCTCGCCCACTTGTCCGCGTACAGATTTTCCATCTTCATCAATAACATCTGCCGCCATTCCGGGAAGCGGTCCCGAGAATGCGCATGGCTTCATCGGTGTCAGCACGTTGCCCATCAGAATCCCTCCAGAGATTTCGGTGCCGCCGGAATAATTGATCATCGGAAGTTTGCCGCGTCCGACATTTTGGAACAACCACATCCACGGCTCCGGATTCCACGGTTCGCCTGTAGATCCGAATTTGCGCAGTGACGAAAGATCATGTTGATGCACGATCTCGTCGCCATGCCGTCGCAGCGCTCGGATCAAGGTTGGGGAGACGCCGAGCGCAGTCACTTTATGTCGATCCACTAACGACCACACGCGATCCGGCCCCGGAAAATCGGGAGCGCCATCGTAAAGCATCATCGTCGCGCCGAGCAGCAAAGTGCCAAAGACTTCCCACGGTCCCATCATCCAGCCCATGTCCGTCATCCAAAGCAGCGTTTCATCTTCGTGCAGATCGAGTCCGTGCCACATGTCCTGAGCTGATTTAATCGGGAATCCGCAATGCGTATGTACGGCACCTTTTGGGCGGCCGGTTGTGCCCGAGGTGTAAATAATCATCATCGGGTCTTCGGCTGACGTGCGCTCGGTCGGCGCGTCATCAAAAGGGCCAGGCAGTTTTGTTGGTGGTCCCGCATCAGGGCTGAGATCTTCGACGAGCCATTCGCCGGCTTGATTGAGAACGACCAGATGCCGCAACGTTGGAATTTGCGCGGCTGCATCATCGGCAATCGGTTTCATCGGGCAGAATTTCCCGCGTCGATACGTTCCGGCAGCGGTGAAGAGCGCTTTCGCGTCGGCATCGTTTAATCGCGACGCGATTGCCGCTCCGCCGAAGCCGGAGAAGAGCGGCAGAAAAATCCCGCCGATCTGAATGATGGCGAGCATTGCGACCACGATTTCCGGAACCATCGGCATGAACACGCCAATCGCATCGCCTTTGCCGAGCCCTAGAACGCGGAGCGCATTCGCCATGCGATCGACCTGATCGCGCAATTCTTTGTAGGTGAGAGCGCGCGTCGTACCCTCTTCGATTTCGGACTTAATGGCTAGCTTCTTATCGACCTTCGTGTCGGTGTATTTATCAAGCAGGTTGTGAACAATATTCATCTCGCCGCCCACGCACCAATGCGCCCAGGGTTTGCCCTGGCTTAGATCGACCACTTGCGAATATGGTTTGTAAAACTGGATATCGAGATCGCGCAGCACCGTGTCCCAAAACCAGGGAATGTTGGTGGTCGATCTTCGCATCAACTCGTCGTACGAACCGAGCCGATGCCTATTGATAAATTGCTGGAGATTCGATTGGGCGATCAACTCCGCCGACGGGTGCCAGACAAATTCGCCGCCGAACTGAAACTCGCTCACCCGAAGATTGTGCGTCGTTCAAAGGACGCGGGCAAGCAGCGGATTGGGTAGCGCACGCGTGTCGCGTGTTGGTTTCAGCGCCCTCGCTGAAACGGTCTTTTCTTGTGATTTCAATTCAAAGGAAAATTCGCGTTGGCCGGACGCCATCGCCAGCACGCGAGACGCGCGCTCTACCCAGCGGCTTGCCCGCACGGAATTCATCGGCAAGTTGCAGTTTCACCCTTCATGAAGACAGCGCTGGCTCATCAACTCGCTGATTACGCGTGCGCGCTTCGATTTGAGGACCTTTCCAAGGACGTCGTGCATGAAGTGAAGCGGCGCGTGATCGACTCGTTAGGCTGCGCGCTCGGCGCGTGGAAGGAAAAACCATGTGCGATTGCGCGGAAAGTCGCTTTGGATTTTTCAGCGAAACAGGGCGCGACGATCGTTGGCACGAATCACAAAGCGCCCCCGGACTGGGCAGCGTTCGCGAATGGCTGCGCGATCCGCTATTTTGATTACAACGATACTTACTTGTCGAAGGAACCGGCACATCCGAGCGACAATCTTTCGGCAGCGCTGGCTGCAGCGGAAAGCGTTAGCGCAAGCGGACGCGAATTGATCACGGCGATCGCGCTCGCTTATGAAGTGCAATGTCGGTTGTGCGACGCCGCAAGCATTCGCGCGCGCGGCTGGGATCACGTGACCTACGGTGCGTTCTCTACGGCGCTCGCCTCCGCGAAGTTGATGAAGCTCGACGCCCAAAAAACACGCCACGCGGTGAACATCGCCGGAGTTGCAGGCGCAGCGATGCGGCAGGCGCGTGTAGGCGAGCTGTCCCATTGGAAAGGCGTGGCTTTCGCCAACGCGGCGCGGCACGGAGTTTTTTCGGCGCTCCTCGCACGAGCCGGCATGACCGGGCCGGGTCCGATTTTCGAGGGCCAAATGGGATTTGAAAAGCAGCTCGGCGTTTCGCTTGGCAACCTAGCCGAAAAATTTGCTGTCCCTTTTGCGGAGACCGGCGATGGCCCGGCATCAATGATTCTGCACACGAGCATTAAATTCTGGCCGGCGGAATATCATAGCCAGAGCGCAATTGAAGCAGCGCTTCTGTTGCGAGAGGAAATCGGCGACCCGGCAATCGTGCGGGCGATGACAATCGAGAGTCACGATGCATCGGTTGATATCATCGGCAGCGAGCCGGAAAAATGGAAACCGGAGACACGCGAGACGGCCGATCACAGTCTGCCGTACATTACGGCGGTCGCGTTGATCGATGGCGAAGTGACCGAGAAGCAATTTCAGCCGGAGCGGTTTACCGATCCGAAGGTTTGGAAATTTTTGGAGAACGTGAAGGTTAAACGCAATGCGGAACTGAGCGTGTTGTATCCCGACGCGGTCGCGAACATCGTGCATCTTGATCTTGCGGATGGCCGGCGATTGACCAGGCGAGTTGATTATCCGCTCGGCCACGCGAAGAACCCGCTGAAAGATTCGCAGGTGGAAGAAAAGTTTAAGGTTCTGGTTGACCCGATCCTCGGCAGCGACCGTGCACGGAAAATCATTGAGATTGTGTGGAAGCTCGATGAGGCGAAAAACGTCGAGGAGCTGATACGCGCGATGGAAATGGCAAAGAAATAGCAAGAGATATCTCGACTTCGCTGACATGACAACAAACAGCAAAGCGGCTCGATTGCGCGAGTTGATCGCGCAACGCGCCATCATGCTGCCCGGTGTGCCGAACGCGGCGATGGCGCGGCAGGTGGAGCGCGCCGGCTTTGACGCGGTGTACGTCAGCGGCGCTGGAATGGCGAACGCGACGGCTGGTGTGCCGGACGTCGGGTTGCTATCGATGACGGAGGTCGTCACGCTCGCCGGCTATGTGGCGAATGCAGTAACAATCCCGGCAATTGTCGATGCAGATACCGGATTTGGGGGGGCAGAAAATGTGGCCCGCACAATTCGTAAACTCGAAACTGCCGGTTTGGCGGGGTGTCACATTGAAGACCAGGAATTTCCCAAACGCTGCGGACACCTTGCCGGGAAATCGCTGGTCGATCTTGCGGACATGGTCGGCAAAATCAAGGCGGCGGTCGCATCGCGCCGGGACCCGAATTTCATGATCATCGCGCGGACAGATGCGCGCGCGGTCGAAGATTTCGATCGCGCGGTCGAGCGAGCGGGCGAATATCTTGCCGCCGGCGCCGACGCGATCTTTCCGGAAGCGCTGCAAAGCCTTGAGGAGTTCCGGGATTTCGCAAAGGAGATTGATGCGCCGCTGCTCGCCAATATGACTGAGTTTGGGAAAAGCCCGCTGTTGACCTTTGAACAGCTCGCAGACTTCGGTTACCGCATGGTGATTTTCCCGCAGAGCGCATTTCGCGTTTCAATGAAGGCGAGTGAGGAATTTTTGCGCGCCCTGAAGAAGAGCGGCACGCAATCCGATTGGATCGACAAGATGCAGACCCGGCAGGAACTTTACGAACTACTCGATTACGACCCAGCGGCGGAAGAGTGGTTGGGTCTAACTGATTGACCATTTGTCGGCGCGCGTATCACTGTTAACGTGAACAGAAGAAATGAGCACTGAAACAACACCAGAGTACAGCCCGGGTTTGGCGGGCATCATCGCCGGCGAAACAGCGATTTGCTGGGTCGATCCCAACGCCGGGCTGATGTATCGGGGCTACGACATTCATGAAATGGCGGAGAAGGCGAGTTTTGAGGAGGTCGCGTACCTGCTGCTAAATGGCGAGTTGCCCAATGGGAAACAGTTGGCCGAGTTTACGCAACAAATTGCCGCACAACGCACCCTTCCGGGTCCGGTAACGGAACTGCTGCGGCTGCTGCCGAGCGCTACCCATCCGATGGATATGTTGCGCACCGGCGTGTCGATGCTGAGCGCATTCGACAAGGATCTCAGCGACAACTCGCACGACGCAAACATCCGCAAGTCCATCCGGTTGATCGCGCGTGTTTCTACTCTAATCACTGACGGCTGGCGCATATCGCACGGCGAGGAGCCGCTGCCGGAAAGGCCGGATCTCACACAGGCCGGCAATTTCTTTTATAAATTGGAGGGCAAAGTTCCGCAGGATTGGAAAATCCGGATGTTGGATACGATTTTCAATTTGTACGCGGACCACGAATTCAACGCTTCCACCTTTACGGCGCGCGTGACGGCTTCGACGTTGGCGGGGATCTACGCAGCAGTTACCTCCGCAGTCGCGACACTTAAAGGACCGTTGCACGGCGGGGCCAATGAAGAATCAATGAAGATGCTTGAAGAAATCGGGACGCCGGATCGCGCGGAAGCTTGGCTGATGAAAAAACTGGAGACCAAAGAAAAGATCATGGGTTTCGGCCATCGTGTTTACAAAAAAGGCGATTCACGCGTGCCGGTGATGCGCGAGATCGGGCGCGAGCTGGGGAAGCGTACGGGCAAGGAACAATGGATTCCAATTTGCGAGAAGCTCGAAGAAGTGATGGATCGCGAGAAACATCTTTGCGCCAATGTGGACCTTTACGCCGCGCCAGTGTTTTGGATGCTCGGATTTCCGCCGGAGTTGAACACGCCTCTGTTCGCTGCATCGCGCGTGGCCGGCTGGTGCGCGCACGTGACCGAGCAGCACGA
>QHOK01000238.1 GCA_003218755.1 Verrucomicrobiota bacterium | reverse complement strand
TAGAAGAAGCACTAGCCTATCGGCGTTAGATGTATGAACGGAAGGTCATACTCTTCGGCCTCCGCATACTCAAATGTTTTTTCGGCGTAGTCCCGGCTCAGCACCAAGATGGTACCGATTTCCTCAGGGTAAAGATGTATCTCCTGCTCAAGCCCAAGACTCCTGGCTTTTTGCCAAAGAGCCGTGAGGTTATGACCGAGATCTTTGCGCTTGAGTTCCCGGAGCGTAATATCATGACCAATGAGAAAAACCTTTAAAGATAGCTCGATCGAATGGCCCCAAAGATAGTAAGCCGGCAAAGACACGTGGTCCCGCGCCGCCTCTGCTACAAGATTTGCAGCTTCCAAAAATTCCTTTGAGCGGCGCCAGAATGCCCGTGCCAGATTTTGGGAATCGTCAGTCATTTTTCAATATTGATTCATGAAGGCCAAGATCGAAGTCTGAATAGAAATAGTGAGTAGAAATACGGTCACATAACATTCTTTACAGAACTTTACTCTCTTTCACTCTGACGAGCGTCTCTGGCTTTGATTATTTTATTTTCGTCGCATGGTTTTAGAAAAACCCAACAACAAAAAGGCTGCTGCTGTTTTCTCTTTTGTATTTGTCGAGTCTGGTTTAACTGGACCGTTGCTTGTCAAACTGTTTTATGGAGTGCAGATCCATAACCCAGTCGCGCGCGGATCTACACCAGCCTTGTGACTTTGGCCGGAGCTCGGCTCGCTGCCGAGCTGTGCCTATCCGGATATTGAATATCTGTGGGTCGGTCACGGCTGCCGCATAGATCGCCGTGCCGCACTCGGGGCAGAACGCTTGGGCGCGTTTGGCGCCGCTTTCGGCGGTCTTTACATAGATCTTTGGTTGTCCGCTGCGCAAGCTAAACGCATCCTTTGCCGCGGGGACACTCATGCGAAAGGCGGACCCCGATAAGGTCTGACAATCCGTACAATGGCATATCCCAGCCTTGTCGGGATCGACTTCCGCGACGTATGTGATGTAGCCGCAATGGCACGCGCCGTCGATCTTCATAAACACTCTCCTCCACGTGATCAGTCAGGGGTACCCCTAAGGTCGCGGGTGAGTCGCGCGGCGTTTGTTACGACTCTACCCGTGTGTTCTCCGACGAACCTCACAGTCGCCAGCTCTTACGAATCAGCGCCAAATCACCGCTGGAGCCCAACGCCGATTAGTATTTAGCGAGTATTTCGCCTCTAACTGGGTGAGCTGATCGGCGATCGCTTGGTGGTCGATCTTTTCGGCAATTTCCTGAATTCATCCCCTGCTCCTGGATGAATGGCTCAGTCATAGAGTCTGTCGATATATTTGCTCTGGTCCAACTCACGGATGAAGCTGTTGTCGTAGAAGTCCTCCGGTTTGTATTTGCGCATTTCGTGATAATTGTAGGTCTCCATCACTTTTTTGATGCCCTCGACCGACGGATACGGCTTGCGCGGCAGGTTGGAAACTTCCCGATAGAAATGCTCCTGCTTCTCCGGGTCGGTCACCCCGTACCATTTGGCCATGGCGCCGAAGGCTGCCGGTTTGTTCCGTTGCACCAGGGCGATCATCTCCACCGTGGACTTAGCGAACCGGCGCGCGGCGTCCCGGTTGTCTTTGAGCCATGCCCGGGAAACGTTGACCCCCGAGCCGGCATTCGGGATGTTGTATTTGGACAGATCGACCAGAATCCTGTAGCCGGCCGACAAGGCCATCATTTCGTGCAGCTCGCTCGCGATCAGGGCGTCCACGCGGCCACTCTCGAGAGCGTCCATCGTGTTGGCGCCAGCCATCAGCGACAAATCGCGCTCCGGATTCCAACCCATGATTTTGGCGAATGAGAGGGCGACAAAGTGGGTCACTGCGCCATAGCCCGAGTAACCGAGACGCTTGCCCTTGAGCTGTTCAATCGCGGTGATGCCGGGACGAGCGATGATGCGCCAGCGCACCATGGGGTCCGTGCAAGCGATAATCACGCGGTCGTCGGCCTGAGCGTCCGTCGTCCAGCGAACAATCATCGGGCCGCCGCCGCCGATCACAATCGGAGTGTCCCGCCCGCCAGCGCGAATCAATTCTTTAGGCACGGTGACGCCGGTGTGTCGCGCGACGTCGGCGGCGCTCTGCGTGATGAACTGCTCCACGTCGAGGCCGTTCTTTGTATAAATCCCCGCCTCGTAGGCGGCGACGAAAGGCACCTTATTGAGCGAAACGTCGCCCAGACCGACCCGGAGCTTGATGAGCTGCTCCTGCGCGCCGGCCGGACTTATTCCGATAAGCAGCAAGGCGACGACGAAACCTAATCGGCACCGCCCCGGACGATAGCGTATCTGCGCGAACCAATTCCGCTTCATCTGAGCTTCCTTGAGCGAGAGAGCCGAAGGTCAAGTCTTTTAACTGTGACTTCAACTAGGCGATGGGATCGATTCTTGACCTATGCCGGCTCGCGGCTATAGCCCAACGCCGATTAGTATTTGGCGAGGATTTCCGGCTCTAACCGGGTGAGCTGATCGGCAATCGCTTGCTGGTCGATCCTCTCGGCGATTTCCTCGTATCCGGCTTCTTTGACCATTGAGGGAAACCGGGTCTTAAGCTGCGTCAAAGTCCAGCGGACGGAGTCTTTCACGCCTTCCTCTTTCATTTTATGAGCCGCATCCAGGCCGCCGGACGGGCCGACGTGATAATGAGGGTTCTTGTAAAAGCAATCAAAGCGGAGAATTCTCTTCCCCGCGTTCTCGGAACCGGTTGTCGTGATGTCGAAAGTCAGCCCTTCATCGGTGCCGCCGACGCCTTGTCGGTGAGCGACGGTCATGCGCATTCCCGCCTGTTCGATAATAATCGGATCGCTCTTCGTCGTCGACGCTGTTTGCTTGGATTTGAATCTCGCGCCACATCTCCTGGCTTATGAACATCCAATACGACGTATTCTAGTGGCGACTTTCTCCGTTCACCCGTCAGTCTAACGTCCCGATTTGAGAGGGGCCGCCCGTAACGCTCAGCGGGATGAGAACTCGCTTCGCGGCCTTCGGCGGAACGAATTGTTAGACGCGCCTCTTAGAGATCATTTTTTATCTGCTGTTAAGCTCCGAATCTGGGTGACCGCGTTCTTGATTTTGAATTCAACGAACATCTTACCTAGTTCAATAAAAGCTTGTGTGGGGTCGCCAATGACGCCCATTTTTCCGTCATCCGGTGCAAGCTTGTCCTTACGAACCCATTTATTTTCCTTGTCTACGAACATAACTTCCGATGTGTCGTCAATTCCGGCGTGCTGATCAATCGCCATATTACGCTTGGTCAAGTATTCCTTCATTTGCTCTTTCTCTTTAAAGTAGAGATCAGAGATGTGATACACATGGACACCCTTCGGTGACCATTCTGCATTGAGGACCTCAGCCACTTTCTTAAGTGTTTGTTGCCCTCCACCATGATCGCCCATCAGCGCAACGTTCTTGAAACCAGCTGCGATGGCACTGAGCGCAACATCACGCGCGACCGCTCCAAAAGTCTCCTCCAAGACGCTAACGGTGCCTGGAAATCTCATGTGTCCAGTCTTCTTTATCGGATCGCCTGCAATGGCATAGGGCATCGTCGGGTAGACCAACGCGTTGCCAAGCTCCTCGGCTATCCGTTGAGCAGCGTAGTGGGCGATGAAGATGTGTTTACCTAAAGCTAAACCAGGGCCGTTCTGCTCTGTGCTCGCCGCGTAATAAATTGCAGTAGTTTTTCCTGCAGCAATTGCATCCCGAACCTCCGTCCACGTGAGGTCTTCGATTAAGACTGACTTTGATTGAGCAAGCACCACCGATGGCAGAAGCAAGAGAATCAATGCGAAGGTTAACGATTTCATAAGTTGGTCTCCTTTAGTTATTAAGCGTCTAACTACTGACGCTGTGGATTCCATCGCTTTCATATTAATCAGAATGACAATCTTCGTGCCGCTGTCGGCTAATACTTGCGGATGAACTCCAGGACGTTGCGGTTAAAGGCCTCGGGCTGCTCCCAGTTGATCGAGTGAGCGGCCTCGGGCAGCACCATGAATTGGGCGCCGGGGATATGGGCGAGCTGTCGCCGCATGACCCAGGGCGGCGTCTGCAGGTCCTGATCTCCGGGCATCAACAGCGTCGGCACCCGAATACTCCTGAGCTTCTCGAACGTGATCGTAGTGCGTTGCGGCTGCGCCGGCGCGCCCTTCTGTTGCGAGTTGTGATGAATCTCTAGCCAGCGTTTGAGACCCTCGGGGTTGGTGGCCATGTACCCCATGCTCACTTCGCGAAACTCCGCC
>QHOK01000059.1 GCA_003218755.1 Verrucomicrobiota bacterium | reverse complement strand
TTTCGTAAGGGCCTGCCCCCGGTAAGCAATCCTGGCCAGGGCTGGTAAGGGGACAAATGACGAAAGCCGAATGACGAAGGACAAAGGAATGACGGAATGACAAAGGTCAAAGGCGTGCGAGAGCATTAAGGGCCTGGCTATTTAAGCTTCGAGCTTCTTTCGTCATTCGACATTCGTGCTTCGTCATTCAAAATGAGTCATGCGCTCACGCTGGAAGCGAATCCGGTATCGCCTGGAGTGGGTAGGGCTTCTCCTTGCCACAAAGCTGATCCCATTGTGTTCGCGAAGGGTCTGCTATCATCTTGCCCGCACAGCCGGTGCGTTACTTAGTTTTCTCGATCAACATCGGTATCGGGTTGCGGTGAACAATCTGGAGGTCGCGTTTGGCGATCGATTCACTCCTCACGAGCGGCGCAAGATCGCGCGGGAATCATTTCAACATTTCGCGCGGACTATGGTCGATCTGCTGTGGAGCCCGCGCGTGACACGGGAAAATTTCGCGCGGTACATCGAGTGGGAGAATTTCGAGGAAACCGCGCGCGATACAGGGCCAGAGCGCAGTCTGATCATCGCCTGCTATCACTACAGTAACTTTGAATGGCTCAGTCTCGCCTGTGGTTTCCTGGATCTGAAAGGCACAATCATCTCGCAGGAATTCAAAAACTCGTTGCTCGATCCGATTTTCAAAAAGTTGCGCGAGCGATCGGGTCACGAGCTGGTTCCGCGCGAGCGCGGCATCATCCGGCTTTATAAAGTGCTTCGGCGAAAGGGGCGCACCGCGCTGCTGGTCGATCTTACGGTGCCGCCCATCCAGGGCGCGGTCGCGATTGGTTGTTTTGGATTAAAAACAAGCGTGACGTCCGCGCACGCCTGGCTGAATGAGCAAACAGGTGTCCCGATCATTCCGGCGCACTGCGAGCCGCTACTCGATGGACGTTACCGACTCATCTTCCATCCAAAGATAGAGCGCACCGCTGAGATGACTCATCAGCAAATCGCGGAGGCATGCTGGAATTCATTTGAACCTTATGTCCGAAAAAACCCGGCGCCCTGGCTGTGGATGTACAAGCACTGGCGCTACCTTCCCGCAAAGCCGGACCGGCCTTATCCGTTTTATGCAAATTTTTACCGACCGTTCGAAGACCTGCTGCAACAGGACGAAACTGGGAGTCTTACAGAAGGTAACGAAGAAAGCGAAGGCTGAATTTTGAATGCTTTCTTAAGCGGTATGCGTTTAGCGCCAATGGCGCAGCGTTCACTTTGGCAGCCTGGGGCAACGCCCCAGGAAAATGGTACGTCCCAAAAATCAGTGCTGAAAGCGCGATTCATTCCCGAGCCTTTTCGATCCATTATTCTGCATTGAGTCGCGCTTTCAGCATGAGAAGGCGCCTTTGGCGCTAAAGAGATACCTTAAGCGCCCACGGCGGTTTGCCTCCTGCGCAAAGCCTACGGCGGGCCAGAGGAAGCCGCCGCTCCTTGAATGCAGCTTTACGGTTTGTTCACGACCACTTTTGCCGCCGGCTTGCTCACTTCAATCTGGGCGCTCACTCTTTGGATTTGCGCGGCCTGCTCCTTCACCGTTGCCGCGAGACTTGTAACAGTTCCTTCCAATTCCTCGACTTTTTTGTGCTCTTTGATGAACTCGTTGAGCAGCATTGCGTTGATCTGCTCGTAGCGGACGGTGTAGGGTTTTCCTTCTTTGTCCGGCAACGTCAAGGCAGGATTCACTTTTTCAACTTCTTCAGCAATCAAACCGCATTGCTGCGTGTTGGTCTTCTCGTTCTTGTAGCGGAAGGTCACTGGTCTAAGCGAAAAGATCGCTTCGCTGGTCTTGCCCATGGGCTTGATTTCGTCCTTGAAGCGTCGCGAGGAAGGAGTCGTGGTGAGCTGGCCGGATCCAGTGATGAAAAGTGCGCCGCCGGGCGTGACGTTCCCAACGATGCCACCGATGAAACACTGCCCCACCACCCCGTTAAAGGTGTCGGCGATACGAATCGTGAAGCTTTCATCACCAGGACCAGCCACGGTTGCGCCGACGTAGGTGTTAAAGTCCCCTATTACTATATTACCACCGGCGATGTCACCCACGACTGTGTTCTGAAAGCCGCTTACGTTGTTAACCAGTGAACCGTCACCGATCGCTATGTTTCCAAAGCCGGTGTCGTTATTAAGGAGCGCACCCACACCCATGGCTTGGTTAAAACTACCAGTGGTGTTGTTGTAGAGCGCCTGATAGCCGAAGGCGTTGTTGCGGGAGCCGCTATCGTTGGAAGCGAGGGCGATGGAACCCACGGCGGTGTTGGTGTCGCCATCAACGTTGAAAACGAGCGCCCCAGAGCCAACTGCCGTATTGACGCTCGCAAGGCCGGCTCCGGTGGAGTCATTATTCGCGAGCGCGTGAAAACCCATGGCGGTGTTACCAAAGGCATCAACGTTAGCAGCGAGCGCCTCATTGCCAACTGCCGTGTTGCCGCCGGCATTGCCGTTTCCGGTAAAGTCGTTATTGAAGAGCGCCTCAAAACCAAGGGCGGTGTTTCCGGTAGCGGTGTTGTTGAAAAGCAGCGCAAAAGCACCAACGGCGGTTTGCTCGTCCGCCTGGTTGAAAAGGAGCGCACTAATGCCGACGGCGTGTTCACAGCGCCATCAACGTTATTCTCGAGCGCCTCAACTCCAACGGCCGTGTTGCCGCTGGCATTGCCGAGTCCGCTACTATCATTATTCAAAAGCGCATCAACACCAATGGCAGTGTTTGCTCTCCCATCAGTGTTCAGGTGGAGCGCCTCAGCACCAACTGCCGTGTTGGCTCTGGCAGAGTTGTTTCCGGTGAAGTCATTAAACTGGAGCGCGCCGGAACCCACGGCGGTGTTTCCAAAGGCGTTAATGTTATTAAGGAGCGCCTGGGCGCCAATTCCCGTGTTGTCAACGGCAGAGCCCAATCCGCTATTGTCATTAGCGAGGAGCGCGTTAAAGCCAACGGCCGTGTTGTCGGAGGCGAGAATGTTACTACCGAGCGCATCAGCACCGACGGCGATGTTTCTAGCGCCATCAATGTTAGCAAACATCGCCCCATCGCCAACTGCCGTGTTGTCGTCGGCAACGTCGTCTCCGAAGAAGTCATTATTCAGAAGCGCGTTATGACCAATGGCAGTGTTGCCATCCGCGAACACGTTGTTAAAAAGCGCAAAGGAGCCGAAAGCATTGTTGCGGTTGCCGCTCACGTTGTAGGTAAGCGACCAGTTTCCGCTGGCCGTATTGTCAGAGCCGTCGCCGTTGAGCAACATCGCTCCAGCGCCAACTGCGGTATTGGAAACCGCCGGGGTAGTGGTGAGGGCCAACGCTCCAGCGCCAACACCGGTGTTGAGGCTGGCGGCATCGGCTAAAAAGAGCGAATACCAACCAATTGCTGTGTTTCCGAAGCCGCCTCCGAGGAGAGCGAGGGCGTTGCACCCTTCCGCCGTCGTGAACGCGGGATAGCACCCGTCCGGGTTCCCGGGTATCTCCGGGGGTAATGCTGCTTGCATTTGTGGTAAAAACGCAAAGCAGGCAAGCACGGACAGGATCATTGTGAATATTGTGAGGCAACTGCGATTTTTCATTAGCTTAATTTTCCTTTCATTATTTTGGCCTTCTCTGATTTCCCTGGTGCGCCGTAGCCCCGCGACTGCGGGGCGAAGGCGGCTCCTTGGAGAAGTCATTTCCGGCCGTTCATGTATATGTTGGGCTGCCCGACCCTAAGGAAAAACCTGACTCAGAGGCCAGGCAAGACCTGACACAAAAACCCTTTTCCAAAAATGCAGACGCTGTGTCAAGAAGAATGGACCGTCGCGACTACAGCTTGATTCAATCACCTTCGCGGATTAAGCGTGCTTCGCGTCATGTCTCGTTCATCGGCACCTGGCACCAGTGAAGTGTTGCGCGCGCATTGCGCGGCGATTGCCAAAGAGGAAGCACTCCTTCGTGAAGGCGGCGGCAAAGCGGGGCATGAACGCCAGCGCAAGATGGGCAGGTTACCGGTGCGCGAGCGTCTCAGTCATCTGCTGGACAAAGATTCTTCCTTTTTCGAGATCGGCCTCTGGGCTGCTTACAAAATGTACGAGCAATGGGGAAAGATCCCTGCAGCCGGAGTCGTGACAGGCATCGGCAACGTGACTGGTGTTCCTTGCATGGTCATTGCGAACGACGCCACGGTGAAGGCCGGCGCGTTCTTTCCACAGACAACAAAGAAAGTCATTCGCGCTCAGCGAATCGCATTCGAGTGCTCGCTCCCCATCATTTACCTGGTCGATTCCGCGGGCGTGTTCCTGCCGATGCAGGATGAAATTTTTCCAGATGAAGATGATTTTGGCCGAATCTTTCGCAATAACTCCGTGATTTCAGCGGCTGGGATTCCGCAGTTTGCCGCGATCATGGGCAATTGCGTCGCCGGCGGTGCTTACCTGCCGGTGTTATGCGACAAGATTTTGATGACGAAGGGCAGCGGTTTGTATCTGGCCGGTCCTTCTCTGGTGAAGGCGGCTATTGGTCAGATTGTGGATGCGGAAGAGCTAGGCGGCGCGCAAATGCATGCGGAGATAAGCGGGACAGTCGACTTCTCTGAAAAGGATGATCCGTCCTGTCTGAAGCGTCTTCGTTCGCTGGTCGCATTGCTGCCCGAAGCGAGGGAATCCACATCGAACATACCGAAGGAAACATCGAAGCCCGCGAAGGCCCCGGATACGATCTATAACCTGATTAGTTTCGATGGTCAGCAAAATTACGATGCGCGCGATCTGCTGGCTACAATCATTGATGCAAACTCAATGGATGAATACAAGGCTGACTACGGCAAAACGATCGTCACTTTGTATGCCCGCATCAATGGGCGGCCCGTTGGAATTGTTGCCAACCAACGCTTACAGGTCAGGACCAAGAAGGAAGGAATCCAGATGGGCGGCGTCATTTATTCCGACAGCGCCGATAAGGCGGCACGATTTGTCATGGACTGTAATCAGACCAGTTTGCCGATCATCTTTTTCCAGGACGTCACTGGTTTCATGGTGGGGCGCGACGCGGAAGAGAGCGGGATCATTCGCAGTGGCGCGAAGCTCGTGAACGCTGTCAGCAACTCCATGGTGCCAAAGATCACAGTGGTTGTGGGCGGATCATTCGGCGCCGGGAATTACGCGATGTGCGGCAAGGCATACGATCCACGATTTATCGTAGCCTGGCCAACTGCGCGCTACGCCGTAATGGGCGCTGCTCAAGCGTCGGATACTGTGTTTGCAATTCTGGCCCGCGCTCGCGAACGAGGTGACAAAAAAGCGGCACACGAGGAGCTTGAGGAACTTCGCGCAAAAGTGAAGCAGAGCTATGAAGAACAAACCGACATTCGCTACGGCGCGGCTCGCGGTTGGGTGGATGCTATCATTCAGCCGCACGAAACGCGCGACATATTGATTCGCTTGTTAGGATATGTCTCGCGACCAATGCCCAAAGGGCATTTCCACACGGGTGTTATCCAAGTTTAGGCCCATTTAGCGATTTAACGATTTAGTGATTTAGCGAACTTCCGCTTCAACGCTTCAACCCTTCAACGATCCCATGTCCGTCGTTCTTATCGAGAGACAAACACCGCAAATAACCGTAGTAACTCTTAACCGGCCTGAACGCCGTAACGCGCTCACCCTCGAGCTACTCACTCAACTAAGCGCCGCGATCAAAGTCGCTTCGGATGAGCCGCATGGGCGAGTAATTATTTTGCGCGGAGCGGGCGCGGCTTTTTGCACCGGGCTCGATTTAAAGGAAGCAGCCGACCAAACGAAAGCGCACGCCACCGCGGAGATGGTTGCGAATACTTTAGTCACCATCAGCCAGACGCATCTCATCACTATCGCAGCAGTCCATGGCGCGGCAGTTGCAGGCGGAGCAGGCATCATGTCCGGATGCGATTTCGTCGTGGCGGCCGAGAGAACCAAAATTGGGTATCCCGAGGTGCGTCGCGGGTTGGTTGCCGGGTTGGTTATGACTTTCCTGAGCCGGCAAGTAGGCGAACGAAACATGCGCGAACTGCTGTTAGGCTCGGAGCTAATTGACGCCGAACGCGCAAAAGAAATCGGGCTGGTGAATCGGGTTGTTGCTCGGGATGATTTAATGAGTGAAGCGCTGAAGTTCGCCGCGTCTGCGTTGCAGGGCGCGCCTGGTGCGCTGGCGCAAACGAAACGATTGATTGACGAACTGTGGTGGCGTTCAGTGAAGCATGATGTCGATCTTGCGCTGAAGTATCATATGGAAGCCCGCGAATCTGCCGAAGCGCGCGAAGGCATCGCCGCTTTCAACGATAAGCGCAAGCCAAATTGGGTCGAGTAGAGGCGCGTGTCCTCACGCGCGCCGGAACGCAGACTTATAGTTCTGTTCGGCCAGCGGAACTGCACTCCGTTGGCGGTGGCTACGCTTTCGCAGCCGCGGCGCCTTGATATTGAGCGCTGCTGAAACCAAGGATCGGCCAGAAAATGATTCCCAAGAGAGCGAGGCCGATTCCGAAGCCCGCACCTTTACCGAAGCTCTTCGCCATATCGATGCAAAGAATAATTGCCACGATGAAGTTAACAAAAGGAATGAGCATCAACAGAATCCACCACCATGGCCGCCCGACGATCTTGCACCAAATGTAGAGATTGTAGATCGGGATGATGCTGGCCCAACCAGGCTGGCCGGCTTTGGTGAATACTTTCCACATCGCCACAATGATCAGCAGCGCGAAGAGCAGCCCGACGATCATCGAAACTGGGCTGGGAGGCTCGCCCTGTGATGAGTGTGAGTACTCGACTTGCGCGAGCAGAGAGGCGTTATAGTGAAAGAGATTTTGCGTGAGTTCGATGAGTGATTTCATAGAGGTTAAGGTTGAAGGCGGTGGCTTAACAGACTGCTGCTGGCACGGCAAGAAAAATCTCGTGACCTTGTGTCTCTCGGTCTTGGGCGCACTTAACGGAGCGTCTAGCTAAAGAATACTTTTGATCGGCTTTCATCATCGGCGCGCGCTCGCTTTACGAATTGTAGCCAAAGCGCGATGGTCGCGCGCGGATGAAAACGAAAAGCGCCGGGCGGAAACGTAATTGGCAGCCTAAGGCAGGGTGGGGAGTGCCGGCAGCTTGGCTCACACTTTGCATCGTATGGAGTTCCACGTGGCTTGCCATCAAGATTGGTCTGCGTGATCTGCCGCCCATTTCGTTTGTGGCGATTCGTTTTCTGATCGCGATCGTTGTGCTGATAGCTGTTTCGATTGGCCGTACCCGATTACTTCCGCTGCGACGCAACGATTACGCGGTCTTGGCAATTACGGGAATCCTTATGTTCGCTGTGAACTACACCTTGCTGTTTTGGGCAGAGCTGCACGTCTCATCAGGTCTTGCTGCTGTTCTGCAGGCAACTATTCCGATCTTCGGCATGATCTTCGCACATTGGATGCTGCCGGACGAACCGCTACGTTTGCAAAAGCTTGCCGGCGCACTTATCGCGCTCGGTGGTGTGACTGTGATCTGTAGTCGACTTCTCGGGTTCAGCGGACCGCTTGCTTTCTGGGGCGGCGTGGCAGTTGTTATTGGAGCAGCCAGCGCCGCCTTCGCCAACGTCTTGGTCAAGGCGCGATCGATCCCGCTCGCGCCAGCCATGCTCGCCGCCTGGCAAATGATTTTCGGAATTGCGCCATTGTTGGTTCTTGGGTTTGCCATTGATGGAAACCCAGCACGTTTTCACTGGACCGCCATGTCGGTGTTCTGCCTGCTGTATCTAGCTGTTATCGGTTCGGCACTCACATTTCTGCTTCTTTACTGGCTGCTGCCGCGGCTAACGGTGGCGCAGCTACAAAGCATCTCTCTCATTACGCCGCCCGGCGCAGTCATGCTCGGCTGGTCGTTAGGCGGCGAAACTTTTCCCGTCTGGTCGTTATTGGGTGCAGCGTTCGTCCTCGTTGGTGTGTGGATGATTTTCCGCAAAGTAGGAACAGGACAACGCGTAGTCCAGCAAGAGGGAGCGGAGGCGCAATTGCCACACGTCTAGCCGCAGTTCTCCGCAACCTTGATCGCGGTTCCGCCAGGCACACCTGCTCCAGCCGCTGCTGGTGGCTTCAGTTCTTTACATCGACGACGAGGCCCGTGGGATTTTGCAGCTCTATCAGGCGGTACGGCTTCTTGGAGGCAAGGCCAAGCACGAAACCAACCTTAGCTTCAAAATCACAGGTCAAAACGAGTTGTTTAAGATTCCGGCAATTTAAGTGGCGATCGCGCTCGGTGATAGTGGGCTGGCCCGCATCAGTATGTGCCTGCGCAGTATCCATCGAAATCTGCAGAAATGCATTCCCGGTGACCGCGATATTGTTTCCAGACGCACACTGCTGAATCGGAGCATGAACGTACCGGACCTTCCAGGTGGGATGATGAAATCCCTCGAAGGCAAAGACGACCCGATCGTATCCTTCGCAACATGCGATCTCAGCCTTTTGCACAAGCACGACGTGTGTTGCGGCATGACCCTGATGGCGTGGATTCAGAGTACCTGTAAAAGTAGCCGGTATCGGATTTCCGTTGTCATCCGTCAGGCTGCACAATGCTGACGGCGCGGGCCCTTGCGTGGCACAACTCGCGAGAGAAAGGAGAACGCAGGCGTCAATTACGGCCGACAGGAAACTTAGCAAGGTTGATGATCTTTTCATAAACGCGATTCCTGATTTGGAACAGTTAGGTTACTGAGGGAAAATATCAGCTGGCGCTGACGGGTATTTGGCCTTCAGATTTTGGAAGTACTTCTTGTAATCGGTTCCTTCCTCGGCAGGCATCCATTCCAATAGGCTCCATTTGTTCGCTGTCTCCTGCAGCAGTCCCGACTGCGATTCGTAATGTTGCTTCCCATCTGCCGATTGCGGGTTGACCTGTATCCAAGCCCATCCGTTATGAACCTTCAGGTAAGGAACAATCAGCACCAGATTCTTGCGTCCCTGACGGGCTAATGCATGGTGAACTGCCTGGAGAATTGCATTCCTTTCCGCGCTACCCTCAGGTGGGGTATGTGACGTGTTTACAGAAGCACAGCCGGATAGGATCAGCGATGTAATCAGCAATGCTATCGTAAGATGATTCTTCATGGCATCTGTAATTCCAAATTTCGAGCGCACCGTCAATCTTTTAAAGCAGGGTAGTGAGCGGATGAGCAACACTGGTTCAATCGTTACTGCAAAAGCTCAGCGGCCCACCAGCACCAAAAACTCCGGGTTATCCGCCAAGTCCTTAATGAATGGCTTTCCCCGGGGCCGACCATCAATTGAACCGTAACGAAGTATTTGCTTTGAATTGCGACTGGCAACATAGAGGAAGCCATCGTCGCCAAATGCCATTCCAGCGGGACCATTAAGGCCCCCAGACTTTGGCGCAACAAAGACGCTCGTGGCGCCCTGGCGAAGATCATGTCGTAGAATTGAATCGTTCCCTCCGCTCCCAACGAGAAGATAACGACCGTCCGGACTGAGCAACAAATGGATCGGCTTATCGAGCTGATCGCTTCGCGAAACAAGATTCCGCAGATGGCGACCTGTGCGACCTTCATAAATCCGTACACAATCGGCAGCCCGATCCGCGACATACAAATTGTTATTCGGTGCAAAAATTACTGCTCTGACATCCAGGAGACCGTTCGACACAAGCTTCGCCGATGGAACGAAGGTTCCAGGCGGAAGATCCCCTTTTTGGAGAGCGAGACCGTCGGGAAAAGGCATCGGCGTCCCTGGTGTCCCTGTTTTGCTGGCGGGTCCGTGGTATCTTGCGACAAGGCTCGTATTTTGACTGGAAAGGTAAAGATCGCCCTCGGAATCAAACGCCAGGTTAAAGGGGTGATCGATTCCGGGATTCATCTCGGCGTGGCGTTTTACGAAGACGTCCACAAAGTCGTGCTGTCCATTTTCGTTGAGCGTGCCCTTGAACTTCAGGACTTCGCTGTATTCGAAATACGCGTTGACGACATACAGATTCTGATCCGGCCCGAATACGAATCCGCGGAGTTCACGAAGTTTGATGCCCCTGGGAAGGCTCTTTTTGTTTAAAGCCTTCCGTGATTCCGTCCCGTCAGTCGAATAGACGTGAATATTGTTGAACGAGGCTTTCTCTTCGCCGCCGTGAAAACTGACGTACCATTCCTTCGGCATAACTTCTAATTTATCCGACGGGATTTGCCGTTGCGCCGGGCTCCCCGAAAATTTTGATATTTTTGGCTGTTCGTCGAGACGTTTTTCTTCGTTAATTGTGTGGTACGGCCAATTGAGGATTGAACCATGAAATTAGACGAATCTCTTCCCTTGGGGAACCCACCTGTGTTGGAGCACTCGACGCCGACGGGCGCTACCGAAGTCGCGCAACGGCTCATCCCGTTTCCGTTCACTCCTCCCGATGTGAAGCTCAAAGAAAAAGAGGCTCTCTCAAGCTCGAATGATTGGTTTACCAAGCATGACAAGAACAAGATCGATGAGCTTGGCAGTCTCGACTTCTACGCCTCAAGCGGGTCGCAAAGCGTGGGGGTTGTCCCGAAACTCCATAATACATCAGCAGGAGTCGAAATTTATCAGGTTCCTTCGACGCTGAGTAAAGAAACGTTCGAAAAGACGGAAGGCCCGTACCGGCCGGGGGTAACTAAAAAGTTTAGTAACAAGAGGGACGGGGAAAAGATTGCAAAATTCAAAACCTACCCCATCGCCCAGTCGGGGCTTGCCTGCTTTTACATGTCAAGGTTACTCGGTCATCTTGTCGAGGTGCCACCTGCGACTTATCGAACCATGGATGTTCAGGAGTTTGAGAAGGTCGGCAACCAGGCCCGGACGACCGGCCATCCCGAATGCACTGCCGCTTGGGCTAATTTGCGAGCGATGGTGCAGTCGGCCAATTCAAAAGTAGTTTTACCGGGGGGCAATCTCGTCTATGGGTCTCTGGCCCAGAACCCGCGGGGAGAAGAAAGCAGTCCCGAGGACTATTGGACAGTTGATGCCATTAGAGGCCATAGCTTCTACAGGGTGTTGTCCTCGAGGTCGCCAGTCGCAAACACCTTAAACTTAGATGACGCGAAATCGCTTCAGGACCTTGCCCTTGCACAGGACATGACCCGTGGCGTGATTTTAGATTCAATCTTTCGGCAGGCTGATCGCCTGGGCAACATTAGCATCGATGAGTTACAGCATTATGTGACGACTGAAGGAGAGGTAAAGTGGGATGACAAAGTTAGCGACAAGGACAAGGCTGACGCTGTTAGTCCCATTCAATCGTTAAAACGGATAATCTACAAGGATAACGATGATGGAATGAATTGGGGAAGGAACTCGATCTCTGTTAGTCCGATTCTCGCGGATACTCATCACATTGACCAAACGGTTTACAATCGGCTGCAGTGGTTGGCAGGCTTGATGCAAGACAGCGAAGCAGGATCGGCCGCGAAGATAAAAGACTATTTCGTGAATGTTGTTCATATCTCAGGTGAAAACTACGATCAGATGAGAAGCAACCTAATCAACGAGGCCGCATCGCTCAAAAGCAGACTCGATTCAAAAGATATTCAGCTGGACGTGGATTTTGAGGGCACGATGAAGAAGCTTTACGCAAAAGAGATCGAAGCAGCTCAGGCCAAGAACGCAAACACTACGCCCTCGCCCTCTCCGAACAACGTAACGTCAGCGCCGAGCCCCCAAAATTAGCTGCGGCGAGGAGTCATTACCAATACGCCATGAGTTTTGACGTGGATACGCCACGCGGGCAGGAAACAATCAATCACACGGCGCCTAATGGTACCGTCGAGCTCGCGATCCGGTCGGCGGCCTTTCCAGGGCACCCCGAAATCTATAGCCAGAAGGATATCGAGAAGGAAAAGGAACTTGCCGCGATCGATTTTTATAACGGGAAAACAAAAGATGGATTGGATGTCGTTCTCATTCCGAAAACGTACAGTACGTCTCCTGGAATCAACATCCACGCGGTCAAGCTGCCGGCAGGGACAAGCCATCTCGGTTACGCCGAGTCCCACACGGGAAAGTCCCATTCAGGCGACGACAAGATTATAGCGAAGTATAAGCAGACCATTCCGACTCATTTCACTTATTGCCCCTCAATTCTCGGGTATTACCATTTGTCGCGATTCTTTGATACAGAACATGTTGAGCCTGCCATTGTACGGACGATGGACGTGGCCGCACACAAGCCTCTGGCCGACTTAGGTAAGGCAAAGGCCATCGGATCGAACAATCGGCAACAGTGGACGGAGGTAAGGGCGCTCGACGACTCCCACAGTAATTCCACTCTCTATACCAAAGATGGGAAGCAGCTTTACGGTGCTCTCCAGGCCAACCCTACCGGCGAACAAAGTTATCCTCATCTGAGCGATCTCCAAGGCGCCTCTGCCTTTGCGGCGTCGGCCGAGTTCAGCAAAGTAACCAGTCCAAACCCGCTCAAGTTAGAATGCATAGACGCGAGCGGTAAACTCAATCAGTCCGCTGTTCAGCAAATTGTGCAAATCAAAGACCTGTCCGATATGATCCTCATGGATTTCATTATGAGCCAGGCTGATCGTTTCAGCGGCAATATCCATTCGGAAAAGGTTTACGTGTGGATTGAAAACGGCGTGCTAAAGCACGAGGCCAAGAAGAGCGACCCAGCAAAGGCTGCCGAACAGTTGAAGGAAATCCCTCCGGAAGCTGTTCTGATCAATCGCATGATCATGAAGGACAACGACGCCGGCCTGGTGAGCGGGAATTCCGCCAAGAGTTATCATCTCTTGGACAAAACCAGCCACATAGATCCCAAGACCTATAATCGGCTTCTTGACTTACAAAGCAAGCTTCAGAAACCGGAAGTCGCCCAGTGGTATCAGACCGAACTTCTCTTTACCCCGGCTGACTTCAACACGGTGAAGAACAACGTGGACCAAGCCGTCGGCATCCTAAGTTCTCGCAAGGACAAGAACCTATTTTTGGACGCTAGCTTGAGTTTGGCTCTGGGACTCGAAGAGGCGAACGAATAAAACCGCCATAAGTTCGAGCCTTCCGCTACGAGAGAACGCCTCGCTGGAGGTCCTAGCAACAACCGTTCAATTCGCTCGACTTAAATTCCGGGATCCCTAGCTCCACTGCTTCGGAGGTTTTGTCCACGTTCCGCTCACCACCACCTGGGTATCGCCCACTAGTGAATTGTCTTGGATAAGCCGTGCCACATCTACTGACTGAATACGCACGCAGCCGTGGGAAGCTGCGTACACGGGGACAATTGGAAAATAGTGAAGCGCGATGCCCCGGCGTTGCATGAACCACGTGACATATGTAGCGCGAGAATCACTATTAAGCCTCCGCTGAAAGCCTTGCACCGGGCAGGTCCCTTTCGGTGTGCATTTGGAACCTGACCGGCGACTTGTGGCCTCATCATCACAATTGAGGCCTCTTAAACCTGCACCGGGTGATGTCCTGAATGGCCCGGTCTCTTGACTGTCAGCATTAGGTCCAGTCCAAGTAAGCGTGAGCGAGTGATCAGGATCGTCCAGGCTCACCGAAATTTGCTGAATGTATGTCTGCGGAAAATCATCGTTCCGGAACGGATGGGCCGCCAAAGCCTGAGGCTGAGATGCCAGAGCCCTTTCGCGCGAGACCCTAAAGGCAGGTTTTCCTGCGTCCAAGGCTTCGAGCTTCCTTGCACGAGCCAGGCGCTCCTTGAGAGTCGTTTTCGCTCCTCGTCGCTTGTTGGACCTTGCTTTTCCGGAAGCTCTTGAGCGCGTGCTCCGACCACGTTTCAACTGCCGTCTCTTCTTTGGCATAGATGCGTTGTTTAATGTTTCGTCTACACGAATTTCAAAATTTGTTAGTGCAGCGTGCTCAGACGCCGCTTCTCGGAGTGTCCATTAGCAATGTCGGAAGGATCACTAGCAGTGCCCTGCACTCGGACTTCGATCCAATCTGGAGCACTCAGTTTGAAGTTTCGCTTGATAATCGGCCCGGTGAAGTCGTCCAGTTCTTTAGACAGCTTCTGTTTGCGATCGTAAAAGTAAGTTTGCCAATGCCACGGCGAATGCCCGCCGGAACTTGCGGTGCTGAAAACGAAGAACTGTGAGTCGGGCGACCACTCAGCTTTTTGAACGTTGCGGCCGTGCTCTCCATCCGGAGACTTAAAGTCCTTGGTCGCGAGGACGGTGCCTGTCATGTCACGAATCTCGACACGGGATTCGTTAAACGGAGGGTTGGGATGTCTTCCAACGGACAAAACACAAGCCCGCAACTGCTGATCCGGTGACGTTACGCCCGGGCATGTGATCGGCTGCGGAGGTGTCGCGGGCTGTTGAGCACAAGCAGCGACAAAAAAGCCAAGGGCGAGAAGCATTACATACCGCATAATTGCCTGTGTAGCTCGATAAGCATTGATTCTAGGACTCGTTACCAAGAAAGCAATCATACAGTAGTGACACTCGTTATTTACGGCCAGGCGGTGCCTTTGGTATATCCAAGCGCGTCAAGCACACCGCGGTCGAGGCCGCGCAGAACGTGGCGCATAAGATTGATGGTGCCGTCGTGGACGAAATAAGCTCCGTGAATTCCCGCGCCATCGACTTCAGGTGGGAAAAAGCTGGAGCAATCGACGTCCCAGACATTGTCAGTTGGCGAGGACGGATCTGCCAAGGGCGGTCGACTCGAAAGGCCACTGCGTCCCAGGCGTCGCATGCCGAAATGTTTTAGACCGGCAGAGGCGCCCAAGACCGAGTCGCGTCCGCTGTAAAGCGCCGTGATCCGATAGGTGAGATTAGCCACAGCGTTGCCATCGTTGTTATCTGGCGCGCCCATGTCGAATAAGTCGCTGTCAACGTCCGCCGCGACCATCAACAGCTGATTGATGAGACTAACCAGCAAAGGTTGGTTCTTACGAGTCCACGCCGCGGCCATCGCTTTTTGGACGACATAGTTTCCCATGCTGTGAGCAATCAGCGACACCTTCGCTTTACAGGCTTTCGCAGGATTACTTATCGTTTGCTGCTGTTTCTCGACCAGCCAATCAAATAGCGCGCTCAAAACATCTGTTAAATCGTGAGCGCACAGGCGCGCATGCGAACGATCAGGCTCATAGCCAAGGGCGCTGCCTCGTGATGGCCAATCGTACAGAATACAGAGGCCAAGACTGTCCGGACCGTCGAACAACTTGGCGAAAAGGTCCTGATAAAATCTCGCGGCCTTAGCAAAGGTTTGGTTAAAGCCGTGTACAAGGATTGTGACATGACTTTGCTTTTCATTTTCCGCCGGGTCATGCGCAGGAAATTTATCGGAGGCAGTGACCAAAAGTTTCTGGAAATTGGGAGCCGTAATTTTCCGCCAGTTGTTGATATCGGTGAGCGGTTGTTTATCGCTGACCCAATAGGTCATACCATCGGTATTGACGTCGGGTCCAACGCCACCCTGGCTGCGATCATTGATCATCCAATACTTTGGCATGTTGGTGCGTGGCGAGGCGTAGGAGGTTAATGCGTCGGTTCCGGATCTTTTTACACGACTTTGAAATTGAAGTTCAAGACTTCTTTCCAGGCGCTTCAAAGCTTCGGCTCAGCGCACCGTGACGTTAGACGCACCAGCGCGGCCGTGGTCGTCCAGGGCGGTGAGTTCGTAACTGCCCGGCGCTGCTTTCCATGTAACGACGTCTTGTGGATTAGTCCTAGCGATGAATGTGTTGCCCGCGAACCAATAAATTTCGCGCACATCGGCATCTGTTTTAGCTCGCAACGCGATCGTGCCGGCCGATGTTAGCAGGATCTTGTGTCCCTCAGCTGGCGAAATAATTCGTGGCGCGTTTCCAGTGCGCGCGATCAATTCGGGGGACGTTCCGGGCAAAAAAGGCGGCGGCAATTTTCTCGGCACTCCGGCGCGGCGGAAAATCGACAACAACTCTGTCGGCCAAAATTCGTAAACTTCACGCCGGAGTTCGCGCGTTCCGTCATCTCTTGGCACGCGCAACCCGCTTGCAGCATCGACGAGCACTTCCTGATGCACATCGCAAAGTTTGATCGGCGAAATTCCGGGGATGAACCATCCCTCAACCTGCTGCGTGCAGTACGGTTCGGGCAAATCACCCGAGACCGCGCAAAAGGAGACGCGTTTTAAGTTTGCACCGGGCGGCGGAAAGTGCGGCTGGTTAGGCTCGGGCCAGCCTGCACGTAAACTGTCGATGATTTGAAACAAGAGCGGGGCAGCGGCGATTCGTCCGACAAAAGTTCCGTTGGCGCGTCCATCAAAATTTCCGATCCAAATCGCGAGCACGTAATGATTGAAGACAGCGATCGACCACGCATCGCGAAAACCATGGGACGTTCCCGTTTTCCAAAAGACCGGCGCGACCTGGTCCGAGTATGCGGCGCTAACTTCGGGCCGTGGCTGATTGAGCATCTCCAGTGTTAGAAATGGAACCAAGTCCTCCATCGTGACTTCGGCTCCGCCCAGTGGAAGGGTCAATCCATAAAGTGCTTCTGAGCGCGGTAACTTGACGCCGGCGCCGCGGAGAAATTCATAAAGCGTGGGATGACGCAGTCGCGATGCGAGTTCAACCGCGGGAAGATTGCGGCTGCGCGCGAGCGCGTCACATGCGCGGATCGGGCCGACAAATTCGCGATCGAAGTTTTCCGGATCGTACTCGCCGAAACTGTGCGGCGCATCGGATAGGATCGACAATGGATGAATCAATCCCTGTTCTAGACCGAGCGCATAGACGAACGGTTTCAGTGTGGAACCGGGCGAGCGCGGTGCACGTGTTCCATCCACTTGTCCCTGGATTTCGGCGTTGAAAAAATCGGCCGAGCCGACTTGTGCGAGCACGTCCATGCTCCGCGTATCGATTAACAGCGCCGCCGCATTTTGGATTCCGCGACCGCGATTTACGCGGATGTAGTCCGCGATTCGCCGCTCGATTAGTTGCTGCTTCGCCAGGTCGAGCGTGGTCACGATCTCGTCACGGCCTTTCTCAGCCGCCACAACTTGTTGGACAAAATTCGGCGCGAGAAATTTTCGTTCCGCTTGCATCCGCGGCCGAAACTCGCGCATCGAAAATTTCGCGACGGTGTCGATTCTGGCGCGATCGTACCAACTGGATTGTGCGACATTGACCGAATGATTGTCGCGATCGGCAAACAACGCGCGCCGGGTGGGGCTTTGCGGAATGACGCAGAGCGAGATTGATTCCAGCCTCGTTAAGTGAGCGGCGGTCTTGCCGAAATAAATCTGACTGGCCGCTCCGACGCCTTCGATGTTTCGTCCGTAGGGAGCGAGATTCAGGTAGGCTTCAAGAATCTCGGACTTCGAGTAATGCCGCTCCAGTTCGAGCGCACGAACAATTTGAACGAACTTGCCGCCGAGAGTGCGGGTAGGCAGATGATAACGCAACCGCGCCAGTTGCATGGTGATGGTCGAAGCGCCGCTATGCGCCCTGCCCGGTCGCAAATTAAAGACCGCCCGCACCAATGCGACCGGGTTAATTCCCGGATGATACCGATAGTATTTGTCTTCAAATTGGAGGGTGGCATCGATCAGCGCGGGCGAAATGTTTGGCAAAGAAGTCCAGACCCGAAATTTCTGATCGCTTGTCAAGGTGACGCGAAGCAATTTTCCATTGCGATCGCGAACACATTGCGAGAATGAGACCCCTTCGAGTAATGGCGGCTTGGGCAGGGCGAGCCAGGTAACAGCGGCACATGTGCAAAGAAGCGAGAACGCGAGCAACGTTTTTTTGTAACGCCCAATCATATACGCGGTCATCCTGAGCGGAGCGCAGGACCTCGCGCACGGCGCATTGATCACGCTTCCAATCGGGCATGCCCCATCACCCTTTGAGAGGTCGCTCGCTTCGTTCGGGATGACACGCGTTTTCATTTTCTGTAACTCGAAGGGGCTACTCCGTCACGGTGATCTTTCCACCAACGCCGCAGCCTTTGATGGCCCGCTCGTACATCGATTCGGCGAAAATAGGCGGCACGGTAAACTCGCCGCGATTAGATGATTTAATCTGATAATTGATCTCGAGTACGCTGCCGGAAAGGGTCGCGTAAAAGACGGCACGATCTTCACGAACATCGACATAATCGACGCCGGAAATTGTCGAAACGCCTGGTTGCAAGGATGCCCCGACAACTTCGAACCCGCCGGGCAGAAGATCGATAATGGCAACATTGGTGACGGACTCATCGCGCACCGTTCGCGCCTGCAGACGGACATGAATCGGTTCACCCAGTTTCGTCCGCGTGACCGGCTGATTGTTTTTGTCGAGTAACTCGCGATGAACTTCCAATCCGGCGGTTACCGGCTGTGCCGGAACATGTCGATCAAATCCAGCTTCCACTACCTGGAAAAAGGCGCCCGGGCCGCTGAGCCTTCCAGCGCTCTTGAAGCGAAGCGCAATCGCGTCTTTCGAAAAAACAGTCCGTTGCAGCAATTTCGCGCCGCTCGTTAGGGTAACCTCGCGCTTGTCTCTGTGAATTTCGGCAATGCTGAGTTCGGGGAGCGTTTGCGCGATGGTGTGCGAGTACGACTTCAGGGCCGACACGGCATAGGCGGCCGAGAGCGTGTTGAATTCGATCCGAGGGGTTGGCAGAAGTCGTCATAATCTCGAGTCGATGCCTTGTCGACCTTGTAGGCGCCGATCAATTCGTCTGCGTCTTTGTCTTTGTGCAAAAGTTTGAGCGCACCCGCGAGGTAAACGCCGGTTACATCATTTTGCCATATGTCGGCCTGATGCTGATCGAGATAATCGCGCAGATTAAGAATGTAATTGGTGGTGACGACGCCTTCGCGCGTGAGCACGTAAATCCCATAGGCGATGGTTCGCGCGTCGGCCAGGGTCGAGGGCTCAAGCGTGACCATCTTTTGCAAATAGCGCAAGCCACTCGCGAACATGTCCGCGGGCGGGGCAAAGCCGGCCGTTTTCGCCGCGCTCAGGAAATCCATCACGTAAACTGAATTGAAACTGATCTTCTCGTTCGTTTCCGGCGCCCAATAACCGAATGCGCCCTGATCGTTTTGCCTGCGTCGCAGAGTCGCGAAGGTTTTTTCGAGCTGTGTGTTTACCTCCGCTCGGCTGAGTCCGAAATCGGCTTCATCCGAGAGCAGGAGCCGGCAGAATGCGCCGCTCGTGATCTGTTCGCTGCAACCGTGAGGAAAATCTTTTAGAAAAACATAAAGACCGTGCGCGAGTCCCAGCGGCAGGGCCGCGACAGCGGCCTCGCGTTTGGCGAACTCGGAATAGATCGCCCGTGTAATTTGAACATCCGCGTTTCCTTTTTTGAAATTGCCGCTGCGAACATCGGTCGCGTAGGGAACGGGCGGGCGAACACTTAGCGTAGCGCGGCGGCGTGTCTCGATCCCGTTTCGGCGCGCGACGAACTTAATTTCGCCAGAGCCGAGTATGTCGTTGACACGGAAGCGCAACTTCGCGCTTTGCTCGTGTCCTTCCGCGATTCGCAATTTTTGTGTTGGCGTTCCCATGATCGACAATTGCGGGGATGTCTCGACGCGCAGCTCTACCTCGGCGTCCGCACCGGACCCTTCAACATTGTTTGCGACGGTCACGCCAGCCTCGAATTCGTCGCCGGGAGCGGCCAGCACCGGCACGCTCGGCGTCACGACGAAGGGCCCGCGAATGAGGGCGTCGCGGTCAGCCGATCCAGCTGTTTCGTTTGAAACGCCGACCGCCATTATCTTCAGCGTGCCGTCGAAAAAGTCCGGCACATCATAGACAACTTCACGCGCGGTCGTGTCGGCGTCGATAATGCCAGACCAAAACACTACGGGCTTTTCCGTGACCCGCTTGAACGGATTCAATTTTTGAACTTCACCGCCGTCGCCACCGAACGCGGAGAGGGAACGCAGCAACGAAAATTCCGGAATGATAAGATCGACAATCTGCGCCGTCTCCACGCCGAGAGCGCATTTGCGAAAGAGATACGCGAGCGGGTTCGGTGTTTTGTAATTGGTAACTTGCAGAATTCCCTGATCGACCGCGAAGATAACGATCTTGCTGGGCCGATCGGTTTTGTAGCCGATGTGCAACGGCTCGCCCGGCTTCGCTTTCGCCGCGGTTTGAAGATCGATCTTGAGCCGGCGCTTTTCGATATTGGCGGTGAACGGCACGACGCCGTAACTGAGCGGGCTGACAAAAATTTCTTTGGAATCGAGCGCCCGCACAAATGCAACATTGACGTAACCGCTGCCTTCAAAATTCTGAGGCAGGCGAATATGTTGAATGTTGCTGGTGGTTTTTGTTTGAAACCAACTGTAGCCGTAAACTTTTTCCCGCTCGATTGTGATGAGACCGTAGCCGCTGTAAGGCGCCGTCACGCTTAACTCAATTTCATCCCCGGCGCGGTACTCCTTGGCGTTGAGCTTAATCTCCAGCTCGGCGTTTTTCTCCAGGGCGCCAGTTTTTGCGGCATGACCCACGACTGAGAACCGCAGCTTGCTCAGAGTGCGATTCTGATCGTCGCGCAGTTCGAGCACATAATTGCCGGGCTCCTCGGTCGGAAGAGCGTAATGATAACCGCTTGCCGCCACCGAGATTTTTTCCGATTTGGCGGGACGCTCTTTTAGGACTGACTCATAAACGTAATTGCCATTGTCCTGCTTCTTGAGCACGGAAACATATTCCTGGGCGATGATGTTGAGAGTGACGTTTTCGATCGCGATGCGGTTGAGTTGTGGATCGACTGCGACTAGATCGACGCCGCGCGGCTTGTTCATTTCGACGTAACGCAGATCGCCGTCGGCTTTGTAGCCGATCACGTAAGGCAGGGCGGAAACAAGTCCGGCGACATCGCCGGTAACGCTTCTCCCGCCTTCGCCTTCGAAGCCTTCCGCAATGAATCGCATCGCATAAGTCGCATCGGCGAACCGTTCGAGCTGCAAGTCAAAATCGGCGTGGCCTTCGCCATCGGTTTTTTGTTCACCGAGATCGACAGTTTGCTCCTGCTGCTGTTTGTTTTCATCAAACAGCGGGTCGAAAAAAGTGAAGTCGCGAAACTCCGGAAATGAAAATGCCGCCGGCGCGAGTTCAACCTTGCCGGTTACACGCCGATCCGTAGCGGGCGTGCCGTAAAGATTGGCCAGCACGACGGAGGCGTGCATTTCCTTGGGATGAATCCAGCCGCGCGGCGCACTTTTGGAAAGCTGCGTCTCGATCTTCATGCGATCGGGTAGGAACTCTTTGACCTGCGCCGTAGCGGAGCCGAGCAAACTCGAGCGCTTGTTATTTTTGATCAGATAAACGTTGAAGGTGTAAAGGCCAGTCGGCGATTCATTGGCGGTTTGATAGCTGAGTTCAGTAAAGCCAGTCTCCGGCAAAGTGAGTTTCTTTGTCTGCACCGGCAGATCGCGCGCGTCCACGACTTCGGTTTCGATAGGCAAACCTTTGAGATTGCCGCCCCAGCTTCGCTGTTTTACCACCAGCCCGATGTGAATTTCATCCCCCGGCCGATAAACACCGCGCTCGGTAAAAACGAATGCGTCAAGACCTTCCGGCGCGATGTTCTGTGCCCCTTCAATGTCGAAGCGCGAGAAATTCAGGACGCGATCTTCTCGCGCGAACGGCATGAACGCGATGTCGTCGCCATTGCGCGCGACAAACGCCACCGGCAATTTTTCGCGCTCCGATTTTTCAACGGAGGGGAAAGCACAATGACCATCTGCGGCCGTTTGGGCCGTCTGGATCGGCACGCCGTTCTTGCCCAGAATTTCCACGGTCGCGCCATTGAGCGGTTGACCACTTTTGATCGACATCAAAAAAACATCGCTGCTGCCGTCGGTGTTTTTCTTCGTCAAAATTCCGATGTCGGTAACAAGCAGAAATCTGCTGTCCCTGGCCGACCTGATCGGTTTCTTTTTCGCTGGGTCCCAGCCGCGCGCAGTCAGGAAAAACAGGCCGCGCTCGCTCCCGCCATCTGCCGGTTTGCGAAGGTGCTCCGCGAAATCGAACGTCGAGTAATTGGCCTTCCATTTGTCTTCCACCGCGATCGGCTGCTGCTCAATCGCGATCCGAGAGATGTTTTCCTTGTTAAAATACATCGGCGCGCGGAACTCCGGGTCCTCGAACTTGCCTTCAGTCTGGCTAACGAGATGGTTGATTTGGGTTGTGGCAACGCGCGCAACTTCGAATTCGATCGCCCGCAGAGCGCGTGAACGGATCGACAATTTCCTGTCGCCATTGAGCGCCAGCAGGCCGCCTTGACCTTCAATCTGCACTTCGCGCGGAAGCTGCGGCACTGCAACGACCGCGTTGTAATCCTCCGCCAAAGGATAATCACCGAAAGCGCGCACTCCTTTTGGGACACGAACGTAGAACTCGCCTTCCGATTCGACGCGTATCTTAAAAGCATGTTGTCGATCCTGCGCCTTTTCCGAGGGAACGACCGTGAACTCAATTCGCTTGGCTTGCTCTAGGACATCGTCCGGGACATCGGTCGGACTTTGCCATTTCGAAGCATTATCAGATGCTGTCGTTTCCTCGGACTCGGCCTCTTCCGACTCGGCGCCCTGGCTGTTTTCGTCGCTTTCGTTACTTTGATCGGCGGATCCCGAATCGGAACTTCCGGAATCGCTTTCTTCGGTCTTTTCAGCCTCACGTTTCGGTAGTAACCGGATTTGAATAGCTTTGGCCAGCTCGCTGCTGCTGATGTCCGCCGTCGTGTTTAGAATCAAGACCTGCTCGGGTTCGCCATTCTTGTTCCGGGCGATGGTTGCCTCGATGGATTTGATTTGAAATGCAGTGCCATTGGAAGGAATGAGCAGCTTTTGTTCGGCCGCGTCGCGAGTTTGTGCTCCGCCTTGTACAGTCCGGACACCTTTGCTAAGCTCAATCTTCATAAAATCTTCCTTGTCCGGTAGGGTCACGTTCGAGCTGCGCAAATAGGCAAGGCGCCGGTGCAATCCGTAAGTGAGTGTAAAATGCGGCGCCGAATCGGACGGCGGAAACACGGCGGACCCGCCGATCATCAGCAGTTGGATATGTCGATCTAACTCACCGGGCTCAACCGCGTGCGTCAGCTCGAGTGTCGCGGTGACCTGGCGTTGGGTCGGATTGGCCGGGTCTTGATATAGTTCAAGTTGTTTGATTGCGATTTCGAACGGCGGCGTCTGGAACTCGTAAGTCAATCGCTCCAACACGATGTGCGGCGGAAAAAATTTCTTGTCGAAGATGACCTTGAATTTTTTATCGGCCGGCCAGTCCTCCTTTGGCTGAAAGAATAAATGTTTGTCGCCAGCCCACATCCATTTGCCGGCCAACGGAGGATCGAGCCGGACGCCTTGCAGAGCTGTTTTGTCCTTATCTTCCAGGCGTGCCGCGGAATCGCTGAATCGAATATCAAGCGTTGGAAACTTTAAGTCCTTGTCCAACTTCGTCACCGGAACCGCCTCGATGATAACTTTTACGTAACGCGGTTTCGGTCGATGTTGATACCAGTGCAACGTCCAGGCTGTTCCGCATGAGAGCAGAAAGATCGCAATAATTCCGGAAGCCGTGGTGAGGGGATGTCTGCGATTGAAATTGGAGAAGGCGGCGCGGATTTGTGAAAGCCAGCGCGGCGGACTCCATTGCAACTGACCGAAGACCGCGAGAGCGACCCTCTTCAGAAACGTAAAGAGAAGCAGAAACGGTCGAGCAGCCAGTTGAAGTGATCGGGAGATGAGCGTGCTTGTATTCATAGGTAGGAATACGCAAGTTCAGCAGGAATCTTTCAATAAATCGATAGCAATTGTGCCTGCGGGCAAAACTGCGTTAGAAGATCGCCATGAAGAATAGCGGGTTGATTGCCACGCGCCGAAGCTTGGTCGAGCGGCTGGCCGATTGGGGCGATCAACTGCGCTGGCAGGAATTTTTCGACACGTACTGGAAGCTGATCTACTCAGCCGCACGCCAGTCCGGTCTCAC
>QHOK01000231.1 GCA_003218755.1 Verrucomicrobiota bacterium | reverse complement strand
ACGGCCACTGGCGAAAGCCTCACGCAAGACGATCGGAGACGCCTCGGTGCGCAGCGAAGCTATCACCACCATGTCGCACGCTGCATAAACGTCGGGTGTGTCCCAGCGGTATCCGGCCATAATGATTTTGTCGGCCAATCCGGCCTGATCGATAGCGTTCCTTACGTTGATGCCGCGTTTCAAAATCCCCGTGCCCTGGCCTACAATCGCGAAGCGAGCATCAGGACGTTTCTCTAGAACGAGACGGGCCGCTTCAACTAGAACGAGCTGTCCTTTGTCGGGCCGAATCATGCCTACGTTCCCAATAAGGGGAGTGTTGTCGTCGATGCCGATTTCACGACGAAATTTCGTCGGGTCACGCGGCGGGTTGAATTTTTCGAGATCGACCGCTGAACCGATGACTTCAATTTTCGCAGGATCAATCCCATGTTCCCGTACGAGCTGGCGTTTGATCACCGATGCGTCGGCCACGATTTGCGAACAGCCATGCTTGAAAACAAAGGCGCGACTCTTGCTGCCAATTGGATCAGTGATACAGCGCGCGCGACTCAGCGGAATGCCACAAAAATAGAGCGGCAGACAAATCCAATGATCCTTCGAGCTGTAAGCTTTGAGCACGTCAATCTTGTTTCGCCGGCAAAATCTCCAGAGACGCCACGAACACAGCGGGTCTACGCGGCTCCGTAGTGACATCGTGATCAGCCGGGTGCCGAGTTCAGAGGCCTTGGAGTGAACCTGACTGCCTGGGTTGCAGGCCAACCATGCCTGATGCCCGTGCGCATTCAGCCAATTAATTTCCAGACAAGTGCGATACTCCTGTCCGCCCCAGCTGCGGCTACTCTCTACGTAGAGAATGTTCACATCGGATTGGTGGCGCTTGCGCGCGCCGACACAGCCTACGCCGTGGCCCCGCGTTTTTCGAGGATGTAATCGTGAATCGTATTTACGGTCCGAAGCGCTTTCCCAGCTACATCCGAGCTGGGCACACCAACGCCGAATGTTTTTTCCATGCTGACCACCAGCTCGAGCGCGTCAATGGAGTCCAGGCCGAGTCCTTCTGGACCGAAAAGTGGAAGGTCATCGCCGATCTGCTCAGGAGTAACTTGCAGCATCAGATTTTTAACCAGCATTTCCTTGATTTGGACGCGCAAATCGTGCTCAGACATAAACGAGCCGCGATTTTGCCGTAAATCATGCGCCGGGTCAAACCTGTAGCCATGCCGACAGGTAATTTTGCGAACTAATTTTGCGTCGGCTCTTAAGAGTGATGCGAGCACGCCTCGCGCTCCAACTCCGAAAGCGTTCACGATTCCAAAGCACTCCTGAGAAGTCATCAAAGAGTCGCGGAAAACGGTAGGGACGCAGCGCGACGACCCTGCCACGATCAAACTTGATCGGCTTTGTCTCCGGGAGTAACTGCCTGATTTGGACCCGGCCGCACCTCGGTCGTCGCAGGCTGGTTTTCGGTCCGAGCGACGGTCGATTGTACCGGTTTCACATCGGATTTGGCGACTTCGGTTTCAGACTTTCCGGCCTTATGCAGTTCGTCGTTGAATTCGTCCTTTGCTTTTTGAAACTCTTTGACCGCCTGGCCCATTCCGCGGGCGAGTTCCGGCAGTTTCTTTGCTCCGAACAAGACCAGAATGATCAGCAGAATGACAATTAAGTCTGGTCCTGCCAAGTTCATGAAGCTGGCGAGGAGGCTCATATGCTCTTATCAAGATCAAGCCGTTTGGAGAAGTTGCAAGGCAATTTCCGTTGGGCGGTATTGAGGGGTCTGTGATTGACATGGCTAGCCTGCTATGGGAAAAGATCCCCATATATGCGACCCATCTGGAAAGGCAGCATCAGCTTCGGGCTGGTTTATATTCCAGTGGCGGTTTTTCCGGCCACACGCGAGGAAAAGCTTAGCTTTCGACAGCTTCGTTCCAGCGATCTCAGCCCCATTAGATACAAAAAGGTGGCGGAAGCCGACTCGAAAGAGGTTCCGGCCGAGCAAATCGTAAAAGGCTTCGAATATGAGCGCGGCCGTTATGTTGTGATGAAGGATGAGGACTTTGAAAAGGTGCGAATCGAGTCTACGCATTCCATTGACATCACCGACTTCGTTGACTTGGAACAGGTGGATCCGAAGTTCTTCTACAGACCATACTTCCTGGAGCCGCAAAAGGGCGGGGAAAAAGCCTACGCAGTTTTGCATAAGGCGCTCAGCGGGACGGGAAAGACCGGTATTGCCAAGGTTGTGATCAGCAATCGCGAGCATCTCGCGGCCGTAAAACCGGATGGGTTGTTCCTAATTTTGGAACTCATGCACTTTGCCAGCGAAATATTAAGCGCCGAGGTCTTGAAGAACGGTTCGACTACAGCGGTCAGCGATAAGGAATTAAAGATGGCGCAGGCGCTCATCGAGAGCATGAGCGTTCCCTGGGAGCCGGAAAAATATCGCGATGAATACCGGACGGCATTGATGCAGATCATCGAACAAAAGGCGCAGCACAAAGAGATCACCACGAAAGCGCCAGCCCCTCCAGCGCCAACCAACGTTGTTGATTTGGTTAAGATTTTGCAGGACAGCCTGAACCGGACGCAATCCCTCAAGCAAAAACGCGGGGCTGGCCGATCCGGTGCCCGCGGATCGACGAGCGCTCTCGTCAAACAAAGGCGACGAGCAGGCGCCCTGGGATAATACCGACTGCACGCCCGTTGCAAATTGTAAGGTCGGCATTATAGTCAGCACTTCTTTATGGCCAAGACTGCCTGGATTAATCGCAATGAGCGAAAGCGCGCAACGGTGAAAAAATACGCCGCGCTCCGCGCAGAGTTAAAGGCGAAAAAAGACTATGCTGCCCTCGCGCAGTTACCG
>QHOK01000230.1 GCA_003218755.1 Verrucomicrobiota bacterium | reverse complement strand
GGCGAGTGCCCGCCGGCGTTCGATCTTCTGCAGGCATTCACGGATCATCTCCGCTAGCACGACCAAATCCTTTGGGCGTTGATCGGGATCGCGATGCAACATCCTGGCAAGCAATCTTCGCAACGGTTTTGGAAACCTCGAAAAGTTTGGAGGCCGCTGGAGCGCCTCAGCCGAAAGCGCAACGCCTGTCAGAAGGAAGTAAAGTGTCGCACCGAGCGAATAAATCTCTGAACGGATGTCCCGCGTTGAATGCGGCAATTGTTCGCAGCTGGCAGACTGTTCCGGAGAGGATGTTTGTTCGCGAGTCTTTGAATCCTCCGGCTGGACGTTGGGACCGGAGCTACTCGCAGACGACAACACGCTGACGATTTGCTCGGCTACTCGCAAAACGGCATCCGCCGGCATCGGGCCGTGATCGGCCACCCACGCCGCCAGCGTTTCGCCGGGCAGGTGCTCTGAGATGCAAACAAGATCTCCGCCTTCGCGGCCAAAATCGAAGACCTTGGCGATATTGACGTGACGCAGCTGCTGCGCGGCCCGTGCCTGCTCCTCCAATCGCCCGCGTACGTCCGGAGCGATGCTTTCCAGCGGTATGAGCTTTAGATCAACTGGTTCACGAGATCTTTCGTCCACTGCTTCGTAAGTAATCGCTGCACCGTCCTGGCTGAGTTCACGCGGAGTGCCGTCCGATTTGAGGCAAACGCGGTAATGCTGAAGGAAAATTGTGCGCTCCATAACTCTGTCCCTTTGTCTGCGGCGCGAGAATCATACTCGCCCCGTCCGCCCCTAATTCAACCTCGATTGTGGCAGCGAGTTGCTCGCGCCATAACGTTAATGCCGCATTCCCCGGTTGCCCTCGCAGATTTGTGCGGCATTTGCGCTTTAACCCAAAATCGCCGATCTAACTCCGGCATGGAATTACCCCGTGGTGTAACGGTAACACAGCGCCCTTTGGAGGCGTTATTCTTGGTTCGAATCCAAGCGGGGTAGCCACGTAAACGGCTTGCGCCTCACGTGGCTGATCGGCCGGGACGCTTACCGAGATAGCGCCTCAGTTGGTGACGCAGCAAGCGTCGCCCGCCGCCGCTCTTCAAGTAGCGCTCTCGTCCCTGAGCGTCGCGTTCGTCGGCATAGCCCTCATAGTAAACTAGTTTCCAAGGTCCGCGGTGCCTTGTTGCAAACGAGGCGCCCTGCTTGTGCTCAGATAACCGCCTTCTCAAATCCGTGGTGTAGCCAATGTAAAAACCGTCATCCGCAACCGAGTGCAGGAGATAGACATAGAACATCGCCACTGTTTAACTGATACGACCGCGTGAGGCGAAGCCTTTTACGCGGTTGCGTCGCTGGTCCTTCCGCTGGCCACTCATCATTAGTGGGTTGCCAGCTCTTATCGGGATAAAAGCGGTCCATACTCTGAAACACTTTCAGCGTATCTGGCCCAAGGTCCTTCTCGTAAGGACTCGGTCGGGGCTGGTGATGAGCGTCTGCACGCCTGTGACGCGGTATTGGCCGGTCGGTCTTCCGTGGTGGTCGGCAGCGCAAAGCTAGTCCGATACGGTAGACCGGGAGCCATCCAGGGGGCCCTTTCACCAAAGACCGGGGAAAAGGCGGTAGCGGACCAAAGCGACGTAGGCGGGCCATTCGGCATGTTGAGAGAGTAGTCGTTCCTCGGCTTGGATGCGGTAAACCAGAGACATCCAACCAACCAATACTAGGAGAAGCGTGACGAAATTCCATTCCTGTAGGTTGTAACCGACGTCTGCAACTATGTACGAGAGATACATCGGGTGGCGAACGAATCTGTAGGGTCCACCTGTCACCAGACCTCTTAAAGCCGGACGTACCCCGAAGAGTCTCCCCACAGCCAGAAGACTAACAAGGCTAAGACCAGCCGCGAGCGTCACCAAGGTCAACCCGGCTGCGGGCCACGCCACATGGCCAGGCGACCATCGTAGATAGATGACCTGGGCATATGGGTAAACATAAGCGGCCCCGACCGCCATGCTGGAAGCTATGGAGTAATCCCGCACTTTCGGGTGGGGCCTTGTTAGCGCGATCCCAAGGACGATAAAATGTTGAAGGACGTAGATCCAATCCGTGATCGTGAAAGTGGGCGTGAGTAGAAAGAGGATTACTAATTCTGTTGCGGTGACGCAAAACAGGAGGAGATCGGCAAACCGTCGCCTAAACATTTCAGAGACGTGCGGGGCCACTTAAGTTGTTGAGCAGTTTTATGAATCTCGGTGAAAGCGAAGCCAACGCACCTGCGTCATTATGATCGAGCCGCTTGACGATAGATGCGCCGCCCAGAAAGGACGCAACCCGCCACCGCGATTAACTCAAACTCGGACGACGGTCGGGACCCAATATCAATTGCAGAAAGAGAGACTCGGTGCGCCCGGCTAAGCCCACTCGTGAATCGTTAGGCTCCTCTTGTTGCTTTGATTCACACACCTAATCTTGTGAGTCATCCTCCACGTCATCCTCAGTTACTTTCCAGCTGTTGTCGGGGTTGTACCGGTCCATGCTCTGGAACGTCTTCAGTGTATCGCGCCCGAGATCCTTCTCGTAAACGACCCCGTCAGGGCCGACGATGAACGTCTGCACTCCGGTCACTCGATACTCAGCGGGCGCAGCGGCAAGCGCGAATCCGCCAATCATAGCTCCGCCAACCACAAAGTCCATCTCTCCCATCGGTGCCGCAGGTCCCTGTCCCTTTAGCACCTTGAAATAATAGCCATGATATGGCTGAGGTTGACTTTGCTGCGTGTAGCCTTGCTCTAGCGCTTTGGCGACTTCTTCTCCAACAGGACCGCCCCACGTTCCGTCCGCGTTCTGCCACGCCAGCCCGTCATGTTTTCCCGGCGAGCTGATGATTCGTTGCGCGTATTGGTTCACCTTCGAATCATCGTGCTTTTCCTGGGCATACTCGTGTTGTGCCTCGTCGAAACCACGACAAATCTCAATAGCGTTGAGTTCGTTGGCGCCGATCCGTCGATTTAATATTTCCTCACGGCCTACCTTGGTATCAAACGACCACTTGCCCTTGCGCTTCACGATTGGAATGGGAAGCGGAAAATCATCGTTGCCTACCAAGAGAATGGCGCGCTTCGGATCTTTCTTATCTATTTCAATCGAGGTCTTCTCGTTTGCCTTGGCTGCGAATGCCTGCGCGCGGTTTTTGTCCATCACGGGGTCTTCGGAGCTGACAATATCCTCGCTGTCCGGCCCCAAAATTTCCTTTGCGGCCGCGACATCGAAATTCGCCGCTACTTGAATAAGGGCGTCGGCCGCCTGCTTCGGTGAGTCGAATTCTTTTTGTTTTGGCTGCGATGTCGCGGGCGCATCCGTTTTGGCCGGTGCCGCCGCCTGCACTGCGAGGCTTAACAAACAAGAAATAGCGATCGCAGGAGCGACCACAGAAATTTTTGGCGAACTCATAATGTCTAGTTTT
>QHOK01000229.1 GCA_003218755.1 Verrucomicrobiota bacterium | reverse complement strand
GTGTAACCGCGGAGGAATTGCTCGTTATCGGCGCCTTGCTTGTCCCAACGTGCCAGAAGCGAACTGGTGAAATAGACCCGCTTCCCATCCCAGCTCTCCGACACCATGTTGACCTGTCGCCCGATCTGTTTCTCGTAAATCTGTTTCGGTTTGTGCGGATCGGAGACATCGAACACGCGGCACTTGCCGTCCATGAAAGAACAGACAAACAATGTTTTGTCATCGGCGCTCAGGCTGATATCGACCGGGAGAACTCCGCCTTTTACGTTGCTGATCGGCGCAACGTCTTTGGCCTGCCATTCACCCTTGTCGTCCATATAAACGAGCCAGAGCTTCGACGTTAGCGCGGTGGCGGTGAACGCGTAGTTATGGCTGACGCCCCAAGCCCAGCGGATTTCGAGCGGCGCACCCGGGACTTGCAAAACCTTTTTCGGCTGACGCGCGTGGAAATCCCACATCACCATCGTTTGACCGAAATGTTTCATCGCCTCGGGATCGGCCGTCACCTTACTGAACTCCGTCATGTAATTGTTCCATCCGGTGAATGATGAAGTAAGCAGCGCGTTCTTCCGCGGCAACACACGCGCGTCATAACCGTAGCCATCGGCGATCTTCGCGTCAGCCGCGCCGTGCGCGTCCTCCTTTGTCGGCAGCCAATGGGTGGCGATGTAATTGCCGTCGTTACTGAATTCGACCAACGCCGTGCGTCCGCCTTTGTCTTTCGCATTGGAAAGACATGGAATGAGCATGCGCCCGGGCAATGCATATGCGCCATGCGGTCCGATGGCGCCGCCTGTAGTTTTCTCGAAGTTGTCGATGGTCTTTACGTATCGCGGCTTCGAAGGATCAGTGTAGACGTCGAAGATGAACACGCGGCTGGTATCGAGACCGGCGAGCCAGAGCTGACGTCGGTCATCTGTGAAGCCGCCGTGGTGCGCCTCGTTGCGTCCTTCAACGGAAACGCTGTTGATGACTTTGCCGTAGGTGGGTGAGTCGGGCTTTACATCGACTGTGACGAGTTTATCGGAGCCATCGCCCAGGCCTTCAACGCCGAGCGTCCAGACATAGACAAACTCTTCCTGTCCCTCGATGCGGGCCAGGTACGGTGAAGAACAGGTCTCATCCGCGCGTGTCGTGCCGAGGCTGCAACTGAGCGTTACTGCAATGGCGCCTGCAAAGACTGCCTTTGGAATTTTAGAGACGCGGACATGGGTATTGATAGATGTTTTGATGTTCGAAGGATTCATTGGTGAGCTGTGGAGTGTAACGCTACATCCTACGCCTCCAATACCTATCGACAACGCCTTTCGTCGACGGCTACAGCACTAGGTTTTCGCGTAGAGCTCCGCGCCTTTTTCGACAAACTCTGCTGACTTTTCCTTCAGTCCCTTTTCGAGCGCTTCGTTTTCGCTGATCCCCTGCTCTGCCGCGTACCTGCGAACATCTTCGGTGATTCGCATGGAACAGAAGTGAGGACCACACATGGAGCAAAAGTGTGCGGTCTTGGCGCCTTCGGCGGGAAGGGTTTCGTCGTGGAACTCGCGCGCGGTCTCAGGATCGAGCGACAGATTGAATTGGTCTTCCCATCGAAATTCGAACCGCGCTTTACTGATGGCGTTGTCGCGATGTTGCGCGCCGGGATGGCCTTTGGCTAGATCGGCGGCGTGCGCGGCGATCTTGTAGGCGATGACGCCGTCCTTCACGTCTTTTTTGTTAGGCAAACCGAGATGTTCTTTCGGCGTGACGTAGCAAAGCATGGCCGTGCCGTACCAGCCGATCATGGCCGCGCCGATGG
>QHOK01000205.1 GCA_003218755.1 Verrucomicrobiota bacterium | reverse complement strand
GCGCCGGTCCGCATCGGCAACGCTGCGTCAAACCAATTTCAACTCGATGTTTATGGAGAGGTGCTGGCGGCGATGTGGCAGGCGGATCGCTTGGGAATCAAGTTGGAAGAACCGGACTGGGCCCTGATGGTCCAGCTAATGAAGTTCCTGGAATCAAACTGGCAGAAACCAGACGAAGGAATCTGGGAAGTGCGTGGCGGACGAAAAAATTTCACGCACTCGAAGGTGATGGCGTGGCTGGCATTCGATCGCGCGGTGAAGCTTGTTGAGGATTGCGGATGCGCAGCCGGCGAGCATTTTAGTCGCTGGCAAAAAGTTCGAGACCAGATTCACGCGGAAGTCTGCGAGCGCGGGTATAACACGCGGAGGAAAGCTTTCACGCAGGTTTACGGCTCCGATGCCTTGGACGCGAGCCTTCTTACGATACCGCTCGTCGGCTTTTTGCCTGCCACCGACGAACGTGTCCGCAACACCGTCGAAGCCATCGAACGGGAGTTGATGCCGGACGGTTTCGTCCTGCGTTACCGGCCGGAGCAATGCGGCGTGGACGGATTACCGGGTCGGGAAGGGGTTTTTATTCCTTGCTCTTTCTGGCTGGCCAATTGCTGGCATCTCCTTGGCCGAAAGAAAGAGGCGCGCGAATTGTTTGAGCGCTTGCTCGACCTGCGAAACGACTTGGGCCTTCTCTCCGAGGAATACGATCCGCTCGAGAAACGGCAGCTTGGAAATTTTCCGCAGGCGTTTTCGCACGTTGCACTCATTCGTGCCGCGCGAATCCTGCGCGACGAAGACGTGCTGCTCCGTTCAGAAGATTAAACTCGCGCGTCGGTGGAAGAGACGAGACGCCGGACTAAATCCTCAATGGTAACGATCCCACGGAGATTTCTTTTTTCATCCAGCACAGCAGCCAAACCAAGACGCGCGGTGCGCAAACGTTGGACAACTCGATAAGCTGGCTCCTCCTCGCTGGTCATTACGATGCGCCGCATATAATCGCTTAACGGTCTGGCGCCGTTTTGTTCGACCAGAACATCGAGGACGTTAATCAATCCACTCGGCTGACCTTCCGGCGTGATCACAGGCAGACGCTCGAGACCTGAGGAAGCGCTAAGCTCGAGCGCTTCTTGCGTTGAGGTGCTCGGCCGGACCGCGACGACTTTCGGCAAAGGCACCATCACGTCGCGAACTTTGACGCCGCGAAAGTCAACCACGCTGTGAATCATCGCGCGCTCGGTAGCGGTGAGAGAACCTTCCCGCTCACTTTGCGTTGTGATCTGCTTTAGCTCTTCGCGCGCGGCAAAAAGCCGAGCACGTTTCGCCGCGCGACCCGGCAGCAGCAGTCGGCCCAGCCACGCACCGAGTTCGAGCAGTGGTGAGAACAGGATCGACGCGAATTCGAGCGCGCCAGCAAGCCGAGCCAAAGCGCGAAAGGGAAATCTCCGGAAAAGCGATTTCGGAAGAACTGAGAGCAAAAATAGATAGACCGGAAGCGCGATCGCCAACGCAAAGAAAAATCCAGCGTATCCGAACGATCCAACCAGTTGGCGCGTCAGCAAGAGCAGACCGACGATATCGGCTGCATTCGTGAAGAGCAAGACGGTCACGAGCAACCGTTCCGGATGTTTTAGCAAGCGATTCAACTTCAAGGCTGCTGGTACGCGACGTTTCACATTTTGCCGCAACCGCACTGGATCGATCGAAAGCAGCCCGCTCTCGATCCCGTTGAAGAAAAACGAAACAATCCAGCAACAAAAAATCGCAAATGTGATCATCAGCTTGCAGTGCTGCCGTCGCCCGATGTTTCATCAACCACCGCAGCGGTTGTTTTTTCCAAGAGGAGCTCCTCGATCCGTTTCCGCCCGCTGCGGCGCACGGTAACCGTGAGCCGTGGAATTTCGAGCTGGGTCCCAGAAGGAGGGAAGTAACCGAGCCGGGTAAAAACGAACCCGCCAATCGTATCGATTCCTTCCGCCTCAATTTGGAAACCGAGATGTTCGCTCAAATCGTCGAGGCGCGCATTTCCGCTGACAAGAAATTTCCCGTCCTCGAGCGGCTCGATGTAAGACTCGACGTCTCCTCGCGGAACAACGTCGCTAAGAATTTCCTCGACGATGTCCCCCATCGTGATGACTCCTTCGGTTCCGCCAAATTCGTCAAGCACGATCGCCAGCCCCTGGGCATGGGTTAGGAATAGCTTCAACAATTCCAGCGCACGCATCGTCTCCGGCACGAAGGATGGAGCGATTAATTTTTCCGTGTAATGGTCGGAGGGATCCATCAGGAACATTTTTACATCGATGATCCCGAGAATTTGATCGGGTGTATCGGCATAAACGGGGACACGGCGGTGACGTTTCTCCTGCAAACGCGCGATCACTTCCTCATTCGTCAAATCATCTGGCAGCATGAAGCTGTCAACGCGCGGCGTCATACAATCCTTTGCCGTTTTATCGCCCAGTTTGATGATTTCCTGGATCATTTCGGCTTCGCCTTCATATAACGTGCCTTCCTCCTCACCCATCTCAACCAGTGTCCCCCACTCCTCGTCGCTCAAGCGCGGACGAGTGCGCAGATGTGATGGGGTGAGAAGATCGACAACAAAAGCGCTGACGGTCTCGAGTCCGTGACCGATGCGGTCAAGCAGAGGCATCGATATCTGCAACGTGAAGGCACCGATCGCTGAAAGTGGATAAGGCGCTGAAAGCGCCAGGAGTTTTGGAATTAGATCGCAAAGTAAGACGACAATTGCGAAGATCACGATTCCAGCTACCCACTGCGGAATACGCCCTGCCAACGGACCT
>QHOK01000058.1 GCA_003218755.1 Verrucomicrobiota bacterium | reverse complement strand
CTCGGCTTGGGAAAGTGTTCGCGGCAGCGTCGTGACGATGTGAACGTGATCAGCAACACCGCCGACGCGCACAAATTCAGTACCAAGGTCACGGCAGATTGTCGCCAGATAAGCGTGCATGCGCGGCTGCATGTCGTAATCGAGCCAAGGCTCGCGATTCTTCGTGCTAAAGATGATGTGAAGGATGACTTTACTCAGCGACTGGGACATGGAGCGAATGATGATCCAACTGCTCGGCGAAGTGAATCGCGCTTTCAGCGCTGGCGGTTTCGGATTCCACGAATCCTGGGGCGCCGCCCCCAGGCTTGAAGTGAATGCCGCGCCCTTGGCGCTAAATATGTGCCTTACTCTTGCTCTGCTCATGCTCATGAGATCAAGCAGCCCTTCCTCGTTAAAGAAATTCGAAATCCGAATCCCGAAATCCGAAATAAAACTCAAAAGACATATCTGAATCATCGAAATCAGAAACGCCCGTTGGCAAACTCACGTTGTTCCGCGTTTCGCATTTCCCATTTCGAATTTCTCTTGGTCATTTAGATTTGCTTCGAAATTCGTTTTTTTGATTATGCGGATTCTCGTAGTCGAGGACGAAAAGAAAACGGCGGCTTTCCTGGCCAAGGGACTGCGCGAAGCCGGTTTTGCGGTCGAGGTTGCGCCCGATGGCGAGACCGGTTTAGAGCAGGCGCGCGCAAAGAAGTTTGATCTTCTCATCGTCGATATCATGCTGCCACACAAGGACGGCTGGGAGCTGGTAGCGGAGCTCCGACGCGATCGGGTTCGCACGCCCATTCTCTTTCTTACCGCCCGTGACAGTGTGCGCGACCGTGTGAAAGGACTCGAACTGGGCGCAGACGATTACTTGATCAAGCCGTTCGCGTTTGCGGAATTGCTCGCCCGGGTGCGGTCGGTATTGCGCCGTGCTCCCCAGCGCCAAGCAGAAAGTTTGCGCATCGACGATTTGGAAATCGACATGCGACGGCACAAAGCAAAGCGCTCCGGGGTTCCGCTCAATCTCACGCCGAAGGAATTTCTGCTGCTCGCGCATCTGGTTCGCTCAGCCGGTGAAGTGGTATCGCGCGCTGAGATTGCAGAACATGTGTGGGACATAGGATTCAAAACTGACACGAACGTCGTCGATGTTGTTGTCCGCCGCTTGCGTGCGAAGGTGGACGATCCGTTTAAGACCAAGCTTATCCACACCATTCGGGGCGTTGGTTATGTTCTCAAAGCGCACTGAAGCGACGCGAGGACGCGCGCGAACTCCAAGCGCACCGCGAAACAGAACGGCCGTTCCTCATGAAATTTCGCGCGGAGCGCTTTCGGAGTGCGATGCGTCGTCGCATCGCTTTTAACGTAACGTCACCAAATCGTGCCAGTGTCAAATAAACCGCGCTCCATTGCGAAGCAGCTCGTCTTGCTCTTCACGCTTTCCACGGCGATTCTTCTTCTTTGCGGAGTTGGCGTTCTTTACTGGACCGTGGTGCGGCATGCGTCGTATGAGGACAATTCGGCGCTGGCTGACAAGGCACACGCGCTAGCAAGCGACTTTGAAAAGCACGGCGGAGTAACTGCGCTTAACGCTGACATCAATACACCAGGCGGCGCTGATCGCGCGACCTTCCTAGTACGCGTGCTTGACCCGGCAGGTGTGACGATCGCTGAAACGTCGGGAATGACTACGCTTTTGCCTGCGAGTACTTTTCCTCCCGCGGCTTCGACCGAAATCGCAGTGCCGACGGAATATCACAGCGCCGGAAAACTGTTCGCGCTCACGGCCAGGTATGCACGCAAAGATGGCGAGTCGGATGCCGTAACGAATGGGCAGGTCTTCACAATCCAGGTAGCACAAGATCGCTCCAGCGATGAACGGTTCGCAACGCGATTCGGATTTCTCGTCGCTGCCGTTCTCGCGCTCGGCATTCTTGCCGCGGCGCTGATCGCGAGAACTATAGCACACCGAGGTCTGCGGCCACTTGGCGAAATGAAACGTTCGCTTGGAAAGGTTAGCCCACCTGATTTCAGCGACCGCATCGATCCCGCGCGCTGGCCACCAGAACTCCGTCCGCTCGCCACTGCTTTCGATGACATGCTGAAGCGGCTCGACGATTCGTTTACGCGGCTGTCTCAATTTTCTGCCGACCTCGCCCACGAGCTACGAACGCCCATTGCCAACATGATCGGCGAAGCACAGGTTGCTCTCACGCGGGACCGTACGGCTGCCGAGTATCGTGAGACGCTGGAGTCTACCGTCGGCGAATGCGAACGGCTCTCCAGAATCGTGGATAATTTGCTTTTTGTCGCGCGGGTGGATGCAGCTCGCGAACCGATTGCGCGGGAACGATTCGATGCGCGCACAGCTGTAGAGAAAATTGCGGCGTTTTATCAAACGATTGCGGACGATCATCATGTTACGATTACTTGCAGCGGCGAAGCACAGATTTACGCCGACCCGGATCTGTTCGAGAGCGCGCTTGGAAATCTTCTCGATAACGCGCTGCGCTTCACACCGGAGAACGGTTCAATTCAAATCACGCTTTCCGAACACAACGCTGATGTGGAAGTCGCAGTCAGCGATAACGGCTGCGGAATAGCTCCCGAACATTTGCCGCGTGTGTTTGATCGTTTTTATCGTGCCGAGTCATCGCGCGGCTCCGATGGAGCAGGTCTGGGTCTGGCTCTGGTAAAATCGATTGTCGATCTTCACGGCGGCTCTGCCAGGATTCAGAGCGAGGTTGGTCGCGGCACGACGGTCACGCTTTCTTTCCCGAACTCCGACACGTCGAGATAGCTAGATGGTCCTGTAGCCGGGATCGGTGATCCCGGCAGGCTCGCGGCCTCGTACCATCCCAAGCTGGGATCATCGATCGCGACTATAAACAAAAATTCATCTTGCCAACCATTACAATTTTGTAATGATGCACGGGTTCTATGAGGAAAACACCCTTCTTTTGCGGAGTTGGGCGGTCGTGCCTCCCACCGATCCGGTGTGCATGTTTGATCTTTTCTGCCGTTGATCATTCGGCCCTCGCGCAGGCTGTAACAGAAGAAGCAATTGTCGTCACAGGCGAGGAAGTGCCCAGCGCGTACGGTGCGCCTCCCGGACTTTCCCGCAGCCGTTTCTCCAACACAGTGAATGCCTACGTGTTGCCGCCGTGGTCATTTTTCTTTGGGGAACTTTTTGAGGGCCAGGGATTCCGCCATGGGCCGCCGGATTATCTTTTCACCCAAGAGGTCGAAATGGGTTTGCCCTATCGTTTTAACGTAGCGGCCGAAGCACAGTTCGAGCGATTTAACGGCGGTGGCGGCGCGCAGACGGTGAGTCTGGAAGCCCGATGGGCTCTGGCTGATTGGAACAAGATTCCGCTCAACCCAACAGTGTTCGCCGAATACAAATTCGGTGTCGGCACTATTCGACACGAAGAAGTTCCACCTCCGCCCGGCGAAGGAGAAGAAGAGGAGGAAGAAGGCGGACCACCCAAGGTTCTCGATGCGTACGAAGTTCGTCTTCTCCTTGCCCAGGATTTCTTCGAGCGCGTCGAATGGGCCATGAACTGGTTCTTTGAAAAAGAGAACACCGGGGACCGTGGGCGCGAGTGGGGCTTCTCTCAGGCTGCGATGATGCCGATTCTCTTGCCTAACGAACGCGTGAAAGTCGGCATAGAAATGGAATATAAGAATGTCACGACGAAGGACACGCGCGGCGATCCCGTGAACAGTTTCACCATCGGTCCAACAGTCGCGTGGAAACCGACAGCAAGTACGCGCCTTGACATTTCGCCGCTGTTCGGTTGCACGCACGATTCGCCGATAGCTGACGTGTTCGTTGCTTTTTCGTGGCTGTTCGGGGGCGAACGTGCCGAAGCAGAAGCCCCGGTCTCTACGCGCTTCCGTTATTACACCGACGCTGCCTACAGCCATTCCGGAAAAGATTCAGGAAAGGAGATGAAGCAGGTCGCGTACGTCCCCCCCTGTCCGCAATGGTACGGCGATCGCGAATGGAATGTGAATCTCTGGGGCACCTATGCATTCACCAACACCGAGTTCGCTCCTAATCCTTCACTGGTCGACATCGTACAAAGCACCAGTGAAGGCAATCCTGTGCTCGGCACCTACGACCGCTACATTGGCGGCGATCACGCCTGGGGTGGCGGCGGGGACATAAAATATTTCTTCTGCCGCTATGCTGGTCTCGGTGTTGAGGGATTTGCACTGGACGCTCACAAGCCTGGTTTCGATATCTTCGAGGACCAGGCGGTCCCGATATTTGTTCACCGAAGAATCAATCACAATCATACCGTCGGGGCTGTCCTTGGCACACTTACGTTGCGGTATCCCATTCCGTGCACGCGTTTCGCGCCTTATGCATGGGCGGGTGTGGGCGCGATTTTCGGCGGCGGCGAAAGGGACACCCTTCACACGCAAGGACCGCCGGACGCCTTCGCTGTCAATGCGCAGACCGAACATTTCGGCAGCGAAACCAAAGTGCTCGGCCAATTCGGAGCCGGTCTCGAATTTCGAATTGCGCGTCACGTCGGCTGGACTAACGACTTGAGTTTTGGCGTGATTGACGGGCCGAGAAACAATTTCGGAATGGTCCGCAGCGGCCTCAATTTCGCCTTCTAAGAATCTTGGGGGTTCACACCCTCAGGGCTGAGAAACCGCGGTTGTTGCCGCGGTTTGCTGAAGTGGAGATGCCGCAGCCCGAGTGGAGCGGGCTGCGGCTACACTTCTTGAGTTGTAGAGGCGCTTGTGTCAAGGGCCAAGTTCTTTCCGACGCGCGTCTGGCGCAAGCGCCACTATTCTCGCGCATGTCTTGACCGCCATTCGTCGCATCGATAACTTCGTTCTCGGAAAGGAGTTTGTCGGTGAAAACCGAGGTCTCGATCGAATACTGCGTCGTTTGAAACTACACGCCGAAAGCCGTCAGTTTGGCGGCTAAAATTCTCGAGCTCGGCGAGCGGATTAAGTCGCTCACGCTGATTCCCTCGAGCGGCGGCGCTTTCGAGATTCGCGCCAATGGCAAACTGCTCCATTCCAAACTCGACACCGGCGACTGGCCGGACTTCGACGATATCGTCAAGGCAATCACAAAACTTAAGTAATCGCGCACGCGTTTCTGTTTCTGTAATTCGACGTTGGATGTTGGACGTTGGACGTTCGACGTTTTCTTCTTATGGGAGAGTGAAGGGTGCCTGGTGGCCCTCGCGGTCTTCAAAACCGTCGTCGCCGCGCAAGTGGCGAGGTAGGTTCGATTCCTGCCCTCTCCGCATATTTCTTACAATCCCTGTAGTCGTTTCGCTGCGCGAAACGCACGCGTCGCCCACAGGGCGACGGCTACATCAGCCGCAATTCCCGAAAGGAGGTAAACCGCATGTCGCGTGAGCAAATCCGCAAATTGACTTCGCTTTCATCGTGCGCCGGGTGAGCTTCGAAATTGAGCCAACAGGCCCTGCGACAAGTTTTGCCGCAGCTTCCCATTTCATTAGACCGCAACGTGCTCGTCAGCTCGAAAACTTTCGACGACGCCGGCGTGTATCGCCTGGATCGGCATCGCGCTCTCGTGCAAACGGTTGATTTCTTCACGCCCATCGTGGACGACCCATTTTCGTACGGGCAAATCGCTGCGGCCAACTCGCTTTCCGATATTTTCGCAATGGGCGGACGCCCGTTGACCGCTCTCAACATCGTTGGTTTCCCTGCTGATCTGGTTCCACCAAGAGTCGTTTGTTCCATTTTGCGCGGCGGTCTTGCCAAGGCGGCCGAGGTGGGATGCGTCATTATCGGCGGCCATTCCATTCGTAATCCCGAGCCGATTTATGGGCTCGCCGTCACAGGCGTCGTCGATGTTCGGCGCCTCACCACGAATGCAAATGCGCGTCCCGGCGATCTGCTCGTGTTAACGAAACCGCTCGGCACCGGCATCGCCGCCACTGCGATCAAACGCGGAATCGCTTCGCGCGCGCTTCGGAAAAAAGTGGTCGATCTCATGTCCAAGATTAACATCGCTGGCGCTGACCTCGCCGAGCTGCGCCTTGTCCGTGCCGCCACCGATATCACCGGCTACGGCTTGATCGGGCATCTGGTTTCATTGTGCCGCGCCAGTCGGGTCTCCGCCGATATCGATCCCGATGCCGTGCCGATGATCAGCCAGGAAATTGGAGATCTCATTGAGCGGGGCTGCGTCCCGGAAGGGAGTCGTCAGAATCTCAATGCCACAACGGTAGTCGTGGATTGGGGAAAAACGGATGAAGCACGCAGGATTCTTTTAACCGATGCACAAACCAGCGGTGGATTGCTTCTTTGCGTCGCCGAAGCGAAACTTGAGAACGTGCTGAGGGTCCTGCGAAAAACGGGCACACCCTCCGCTGCGGTGATCGGAAGAATCGTACCACGACGGCGCCGTGGTCCATTGATATGCATGACCGGGTAAAGCCACGCGCGCGGCGCCAAATTCCCGCCGTGGACAAGATCCTCGATGCGCTAGCCCATTGTGATCTGCCGCGGCGTCTTGTTGTCGGTCTTATCCGTAGCAAACTTTCACAGATTCGCGCAGCGAAGAAGGTGCCCGACTTTGAATCAATTATGGCTCTTGTCCGCCGCTCCCTCGACGAACTTCGCGACAGCAGGCTTCGGCCAATCATCAACGGTAGAGGGATCGTGATTCATACAAATTTTGGGCGCGCGCCGCTGGCGAGCGCAGCTATCCGTGCACTGAACGAAATCGGATCAGGTTACTCAAATCTTGAATATGATCTTGCGACAGGCCAACGCGGCCGGCGCGGCAGTTACATCGAGAATGCGCTCGCGCTGCTTTGCGGCGCCGAATCGGCGACGATCGTCAACAACTGCGCAGCCGCGCTCGTGCTGATTGTTCGACATTTCACCAGAACAAAAGCCGAGGTCGTCATTTCTCGTGGCGAATTGGTTCAGATCGGCGGCGGATTTCGGATCGGTGAAATCATCGAAGCAACGGGGGCGAAACTGCACGAGGTCGGCGCCACCAATAAAACGACCGTCGACGATTACGCGCGAGCGGTCGGTCCGAACACCGGAATCATCCTGAAGGTTCATCGCAGCAATTTCTTTATGAGCGGTTTTGTCGAATCGCCTTCGTCGGCAGAGATCAGCGCGCTCGCGCGAAAGACACGTATTCCGTTTGTTGAGGATTTGGGAAGCGGAGCTGTTGTCGCAACCGAAGATTTAGGAATTGCGGACCACGAACCGACGTCAGCCGAAGCGCTGAAAACCGGCATCGATCTTGTTTGTTTTAGCGGCGACAAATTATTCGGCGGTCCGCAAGCAGGAATCATTGCCGGCAAAAAGCGATTAATCACTGCATTGAAGCGTGAACCGCTGTTTCGCGCGCTTCGCTGCGACAAACTCTCTCTCGCTGCGCTGCAAGCGACGGTTGATCTTCACCTCAATCAAAGAACCAGCGAAATCCCGACACTCGCGCTCTTGCAAATTTCAGAGGATGAATTGCGCACTCGAGCTGCCGCCATCTGTGATCAGCTGTGTAAAAGGTGCTCTGGGCTGCAAATCGCCATTGACCGCAGTACCGCCAAAGCCGGCGGCGGCGCCTTGCCAAAATCAACAATGTCATCGGTTACGATCGACATCGTTCCGAGGAATTGCTCACTGCTCGATTTCGCCGCCCGTCTGCGGAACTCAACGCCTCCGCTCATCGGTTATATTGTGAATGACCGCTTCAAACTCGATCTGCGCACGATTTTCCCACAGCAGGACGATCTGGTCGTCGAAGCGATCCGCGCCGCGTCAACAAGAGTTCTGTAACCACCACGAAGCGCACGAAGAACACGAAGATGGAATTTGATCAATTGTCCCGCGATGTCATTGGGTGTGCAATAGAAGTCCATCGGAATCTCGGGCCGGGTTTACTCGAATCGACATATCGTCAGTGCCTTGCTTACGAGCTATCACATGCCGGCATTCCATTTCAGATGGAGCTGCCGCTGCCAGTTCGTTACAAAGACATCTTACTCGATTGCGGTTACCGGATCGACTTGCTCGTCAGCGGCGATCTCATCGTAGAAATCAAGAGCCTCGAAATGCTGCTGCCGATTCATCAGGCGCAAATTCTGACGTACATGCGCCTGGCTAAAGTGCCGACGGGCTTACTGATCAATTTCAACGTCACGAAGCTGCAAAATGGGATTAAGCGCTTTGTCCTGTAACCCTTCGTGTGCTTCGTGTCCTTCGTGGTGGCAAGGAGCGGTGTGACAACTCGCCATTTCATGATCGCAACGGCGGGCCATGTCGATCATGGCAAGAGCGCGCTCGTGAAAGCGCTGACTGGAACGGATCCGGATCGCTTGCCGGAAGAAAAAGCGAGGCAAATCACCATTGAGCTCGGTTTTGCCGAATTGAATCTGACCGCGCCGAATGGCGAGACCATTCACGCGGGCATCGTCGATGTTCCAGGCCATGAGGATTTCGTCCGGAACATGATTGCGGGCGTCGGCTCGATTGATCTCGCGCTTCTTGTTGTTGCGGCTGATGACCGCTGGATGCCGCAAACAGAAGAGCATTTGCAAATTCTGACTTACCTCGGAGTGGAACGAGCCGTCGTCGCGCTCACCAAAAGCGATTTGGGAAGGATCGATAGCGCCACTGAACAAATTCGAACTCAACTTCGCGGGAACGTGTTTGCCGAGTCGCCGATTGTTCCAACTTCGGTCCGCACCGGCGAGGGAATTGAAAATCTAAAGAGGGCGATCGCGTCGGAACTCGCAGCCATGCATCCACAGCGCGATTTCGGAAAGCCGCGCTTGTTTATCGATCGCGTATTCACATTGCGCGGAATTGGCACGGTGGTGACTGGAACTTTAACTGGTGGACGATTTCATCGCGGCCAGAGCATCGTCCTTCAACCGCAAAATCTTCAAGCCCGGATCCGTTCCATTCAAAGTCACGGCGTAGAAATTGACTGTGCGCACCCTGCTATGCGGACAGCTCTTAATCTGCCCGATGTCGCCATCGATCAGATCAATCGCGGTGACGTGATCACCGATAGCGATTTAGGTGGGACAAGTTCAACTTTAACTGCGCAAGTTGAAAGATCGCCCCGCCTTCGCATCAAAGAACCGGCGGCGCGCCCGCTCAAAAATGGAAGCTCGGTTTATCTCCATCACGGCACATCGCGAGTAGCCGTGAAAGTCGCTTTGCTTGAAAAGGGCGAGCTCGAGCCGGGACAAAAAACGATCGCGCATTTGAAGATTGCATCTCCGATCTTCGCATTCGTCGGAGATCGCTTTGTCGTTCGCGATGCGTCGGAACAGCACACCATCGCCGGCGGTGTCGTGCTTGATCCCGACGGCGCGAATTTTCGCGGCGCGGCGCAGGTAAAATTGTTGTCAATGCGCGCGATCGCTCCGGACGATATCGATGTCTGCGTTCGGTCTGAAATTGCGTTGCGCGGATCTATGCCGAGAAAAACGCTCTTGAACAAATCGCACTTTAGCGCCGGCGAACGCGTCCATTGACGATGCGCACAAACGGAATCCGGAACGCACCGGTCTCGATTTGAACGAACTGCACACGAGTCTGCGCGACCAGCCGGAAGATGTTCTTGAGGCGCTCATCGCAGAGCTGTGCGCAGCCGGTTTTGTTCGCAAAGGTTCGGCGATAGCGCGGACTACTCATCGGCCGGTATTGCCGACCCACCTTCAACCAGTCCAGAGAAAAATTCGCAAAGCGCTCTCGCAGAAACCATTCGATCCGCCGCCACGGCGGGAGATCGAAACGGATCGAGACGCGGAGCATGTTCTCCGGTTTTTGATCGAGAGTGGTGAAGTGATCGAAGTAGATTCTAATGCATTTCTGTTGCGCGAAGATTTCGATCGCATGAAGTCACAAATCACCGAATTCATTTCCAAAAACGGACCGGCCACAGTAAGCGAACTACGCCAGGCACTGGGGAGTTCACGCCGGATTATGGTACCGTTGCTGGAGAAACTCGATCGCGAGGGGGTTACGCGGCGGCGGGGAGATAAGCGAACGCTCGCACATTGAATTCATTGCTCAATCCAAAGGAAAGCTAGGTTAACTCAATGGCCCGTCAGATTTGCGAAGCACCGAACGCTTCTCGACGGGTTTCGCTCAGTATCGGCCAGTCGTTTGCGGAGGCGTGGGAACGCGTGCTCTTTCCGTGGTTCGAAGCAGTAGTTCCGCGCGCCTTTGAAGAGCCCGCCCCGGTGGCCGTGGTCACTCCCTTTCGCAGCCACGCGCATTTATTGCGGAGCAGACTTCTCGCACGCGGCATCTCGCTCCTGGGCGTGCGCTTTCTCGTGCCCGGGCGACTGCGCGAAATTTTGCTGCGTGACAGCGGATTGAATCTCGCGTTGCGCGAACATTTGCGCTTGCTTTTCGCGATTGCCGCCGAAGAGATCGCCGCGAAGATCGACAACGACCAATCCGGATATCTCATCGCGAGATCAGTCGCACGGGATCCCGACTATTTCCTGCGCATCTTCGACGAACTGGGTGCGTCCGGCTGGAGTCTGGCCAAGATCGACCAGCCGGTGCTGAGTGAAATCGCCGCGCGGTTCGACAAACTCTGTCGCGAATGCGGCTTCGCATTTGTTCACGAAGCTGACCGCCTCGCAGCTGCGAACGCGGAAAAATTGCCGCCGCGATTCAGCAGCCTGCTTCTCGCAGGCTTTGACGGCACACATTGGCCGCTTTGGCCGTTGTTGTGCGCCGCAGTGGAATCTTCAGCGCAAGCGACAGTCGTTTTGAACGATCCCCGCGACGAAGCGCGCGATCTCGATGAAACATGGGTCGGCACCTGGGAAGAAGCTTTCGGCGCGGCGGAACCGGTAGGCGACCCACAGGGAGACGCGCAAGAGAAAGATCAGCTGCACAACGTCAATTTTCTCGTCGGACGCGACACGACCGAGCAAGCGCGAGCCATTGTCGCGCTGACGGCGAAGTTTCTCTGCGAGAAGAATTGCGATCGCATTGGCATTTTGTTTCCGCAGAAAGGTCCGCTGCCGCGACTCGTTGCCGAATTTCTTAGTTCAGCACAGATCGCGCATAACGATGGAATTGCGCATCTGAGTCCGAGCGTTTTCGATGATCACGCCTGGCGCGCGTGGCTGGAGCTGCAGCAAAATCCGCGGTTGAAATTTCTTTTCCAATTTCTGCGCGCTGTGGACGCAAAGATTTTCGAGGGAATGTCGTTTCTCGAAGTCGAAGAAAAGTTGCGCGACGCATACAGCGGCGTCCTCATCGATGATATTGAAGTCCTTCGCGAATTCTGCGCGCGCTCGGAAGACAAGGCGGAGATCGCGCGCGAGCTTGTGAAAATTCAGTTTCTTCCAGCGGCAGCAACGTTTTCTGAATTTCTTCAGCAGACGAAAACGATTTTCGCGCAGTTCGGCTGGAAACAACGTTGGAACGAAGTAGAGCGCCTCAGCCGAAAATGGGCGGAGCGCGTGTGGCAGCGCTTTTCGAGGACCGATTACCTGCGTTGGCTTTGCGAACTTCTCAGCGCGCCATCGCCTAGCCGCAATGAATCCGGGGCGCATCCGTACAGTCGTGTGCATTTGCTGCCGTACTCGGAAGCGGAGGGCCAATCGTGGTCGCATCTGATTTTCGCGGGATTAAATGAAGAGGCCTGGCCTGCGCTCGATGAGGAATTCGTCGCCGACCGACAGATCGACGAGTTCAATCAGCGGAACAAGATCTTGAACCGCCGCGCGGTAAAACGCGGCCGTCATGGCGAAGGCCAATGGAGCATCATCGAAGGAAAAACATTTCTGCTGGGACCATCCGAGCGACGCCAGATTCGGCGACGCCAGCTTCGTAATCTGATGGAATCCGCAAAGGCGGGCATCGGCGTAACAGCGAATCTGTATTCTGATAGTTCGCCGAGCCGAATCGCCAATCCGACGGACTTCTTTTCGCGGCTCTATTTTGAGGCGCGGGGTCACGGTATTTCGCAACAAACTCTCGAGGCAGTCGAAGCGCAAACGCGAGCATGGCTCGGCGATTGGTCGCCGATTGACGCGCAGAAGACGGATTCCATCAGTGTTGGCCGAACGCGCTACGCGTACGACATGCGACGGCAACCGCGCGTGTTCGGCGAGTATGAGTTTGCACTGCGCACGCCGCCGGAGTCTCCGGTCAGCTTGCGTGTGACCGATTGGGAGGCGGCAGTGAAATGGCCGGCGATTCTCTGGATGCGGACTTTTCTCGGGGTCGAGTCTGACAGAGACGATGGCGACGCATGGGCGACGGTGACCGGGCAATGGGTGCATCGCTGGCTGGCAGACAGCGTGCGGCACGCTAGCGGCGAGGCGTTTGTCGAGCTTTGCGAAGTTGATGAGATTCGTGCACGACTGATTGAGCACGCGCGGCAATTTCAAAATGGGGTGCGCGATCTTTGCGCCCAGTGCGGGCGCACGTTACCCGACTGGTGGCTATCGGGCTGGAGCAACGCGCTTTACGTTGCCGATCGTCTCGCCGCGAAATTATCCGGCCTGACGGGTGACTGGACGCACATGGCGCCGGAATGGAGGTTGGATTCACCGACGAACATATCGCTGGGCACCAGTGAATCGCTGCGGGTGCGCGGCCGCATCGACCTGATCCTCGCGCGCGGAAAGCGCAGCGGCTCGCGAGTTGGTTTTCCTGAGCTTTGGATCATCGATTATAAAACCGGGCGGCAACGCGCATTCACTTTGCACGAGCTGCGGAAAAAGGAAACGCCTCAGCAAAAACTGCGCAGATTGCTCGTGACAGGTCGCGGTGTCCAGCTCGGGCTTTATGCCCTGGCGGCGCATGCGCTCGGCGCATCGAAGGTACAGCTCAGTTTGCTCGGCCTGGCGGACGAACTGGACTCGCAGTTCAATCTCGACCATGCCAGCGCGCAGGCAGATTTTTGGCGCGAGCTATATCGGATGCAGGAAACCGGTGTGTTTGGAATGCTCGGCCCGGTCCATGCGGAATATGGATTTGCTCACGATTATCCGCTGGCCACGCTCGCGATGGATGAGGAGCTGTTGCAGGAAAAATGGGCGATCACGCATCCTGCTCTGGCACTCGTCAAACAGGAGGAGCGCGCATGAGCGGCCTTGTTGATGGAGACGCACGCCATCGATTCGCGTGCGAACTGGACAAGAATTTTTCCGTGATCGCATCGGCCGGGTCGGGCAAGACGCGTGCGATCACGGATCGCGTCGTTAAGATCGCCAAGAGTCCGCACGCGGTCGATTGGCTGCCGCAGCTGGTTGTGGTGACCTACACCAATCGCGCCGCGGATGAAATGCAGCAGCGCACCCGGCAACAAATTCTCGAGGCCCATCTTTCGCTCGATGTGGTTGAGGCATTCAATCGCGCCTTTTTCGGGACGATCCACAGCTTCTGTATGAAATTGCTTGCAGCGCACGGTCATCATCTCGGGCTACCGGCAAATCTGGAACTGATCACGGATGACGACGACGTCTGGAACCAATTTGTCCAGCAATACACCACCGTGGGCCGCTCATTGAGCGAAGGGAACCGCCGCGTCCTGCTGCGCTTTTTGCAGGCGCGACAACTCATGGAGCTGGCGCGCAACGCGGAAATCGATCTTGCCGCGGAGGAACCAAGTGCGTCGTGTCCCGACACGAGTTTTGCTGAAGTTTATCGCGCCTCTGAATCGCGGGCGCCCGACTCCATAGCGAGCGCCAAAGCGGAATTAAAACGCTGGGAAAAGCGTTGGCGCGACACGGATGAATTTGTAGCTTGGCCGGCGTGCGCCACAACTTCCAGGGAGTTCGTCCGCATCTGGTGCGAAGCGTTTAGGCCGCTTCGCGATTGGGTCAACGCGTGCGCGCTTTGCGTCGCTGCTGAAGTGCAACGGGATTATCGCGAGTTCCGGCTTGAGCGCGGCCTGGTAAGGTACGCGGACCAAGTCGCGCTCGCAGGAGAACTGATGCGACTTCCGGATGTAGCCCCTCGGGTCCGCGATAAAAATTATCGTGTCATTCTCGATGAAGCGCAGGACACCGATCCGCAGCAATTTTTTGTGCTTTTGGAAGTCGCGCGCCCTCCTGAAGCCAGCGGTGCCTGGATGGATGAACTGTCCGGTTCAGTCCGACCGCGACCCGGTCATTTCTGCATGGTAGGCGATTTCCAGCAGTCGATTTATCGGAATCCGGCCGATCTTGCGCGATATCGCGAACTGCATGAACTGCTCGTCGCCACGGGCGCCGCGGAGGAACTGAAATTTTCCGTCACGTTTCGGTTGGACACGGCGCAGCTCGAATTCGTAAATGCCACGTTTGGCGAAATTCTCAACAACCAGGACGGACAGGTCGCGTTTGTGGAGTTGAGTCCGCGTCCCGAGATTTTACTGGGGCAAGTGATTCGCCTTGATTTCAATTGTGACATCGATCGTGATTTGCCGGAACTGCAGCGCGCAACGTTGGAAGCGCGTGAACTTGCTGCGTGGCTGAGCGATACCGGTCTTGGAAAATTACGCGCAGAATCATGGCGCCAGGTGGCGATTTTGTGTCCGCGCAAAGCGTGGCTGCGGCCGTTGCGCGAGGCGTTGGTCGAAGCTGATCTGCCGGTCGAAGTCCACTCGGAAACCGATCGAGTAGGAGAAAGCCCGGCATACGCGTGGCTGACGGCGCTGCTGGCGATCATGGCTGATCCGAACGCGGGTTATGAAATTGTCGGCGTGCTGCGGGAAATTTTTGGCCTCTCGGATGACGAGTTGCACCGTTTTTCCGAAGGCTTTGGCGCTCGCTTTCAAATTGCTGAGCGCAGCAGCGGCCGCGGATCGGTCGCGGACACGTTGAATCGCCTCTTCCGAATTCGTGAAGCGATTGCACGACAACCTTTGTTCAGCGCGGTAAAGGAAATCGTTCGCACCACGCAATTGCGCGAACGCCTGCGGTCCCTTCCGAAGGAGGAATTTGGCGACTTAAATAGTGAGCTAGACGAGCTGCTGAGCATTGCCGCGACGGCCGAAGCGCGCGGACTTTCGCTTGCAGATTTCGGACAGAGCCTGCGAGCGAATTTTTATGCGACGCGCGAGACCCATCCGTCGCCGCGTGACGCGATCCAGTTGATCACCGCGCACAAGGCCAAGGGTTCGGAGTGGCACGCGGTCATCGTGCCGTTCCTGACACGCGACGTCCGCGACGCGCCACCGCGATATCCACGGGCGATCAAAGATGTGGAAACCGACGAAGCCCACATCCTGTTTGATCGGACCGACGCGAGCCAGTTCGATGAGAAACTCAAACAGATCGAGCGACAGGAAATGGAGCGGCTGCTTTACGTGGCTCTCACCCGCGCCAAGCACACGTTGGTGCTCGCTTTTGATCGACAGTTCTTCCGAAATGCCCGAGGACAATTCCACCGCAATTCGCAAATCAGTTGGCTCCGCGCCGGAGACGACGAGTGCAACTGCCAGGTGATGGCCGCGCTTTCAAGTGAAGCGCGGGAATGCCCCGAGACTTGCCTTAGACAAAAGTCAGCTCCGCGCGAGCGCGTTTCCGAGCATCTCGGGAAACGCGAGCTCGGTTGGGTCGACGATGCTCGCCGGCAGGGCGTGCGGTTCGTTCATACCATCAGTCCCAGCAAATTCGCTCCGGAAGAGGAAACCGGCTTTGCGGAACGCGCGGACGTTTGGATCGAGATCGAACCGGAGCTGCGCCCCCCGCGGATCGACGGTCCCGCCACGCGATACGGCCTTTGGTGGCATGAGTTTGTACAGAAGATTCCGTGGCATTCGCAGCCGGACGCGTGGCAAGCGACTTTTGACGAAAACGTTGTTGACTCGCCCGATCCGGCTCGCTCGAAACGGGAATGGAAGCTGTTGAGTGAATATGTTTCTGCAAATCGGGATTTTTTTGCCGGAAATATTTTCGCCGAAATGCCGTTCTTTTGGCGAATGGATGAGCAGAAATGTCTGGAAGGGATTGTTGACCTTGCGGTGTGGCGTCCGGCCGAAACGAAATGGTTCATACTCGATTGGAAAACGAACTGGATCGAGCGTGAGGAGCTTGACCAGTTGCGCGCGTATTATCGTCCCCAGATTGCATGCTATTGGAAAGCGGTCGCTGAACTGACAAAGCGACCGGTCGCCGCAGGAATTTATTCCACGGCTACCGGTTGCTTCGTCCCATATGGAGAGAAACAGCTCCAGCAGGAATGGGCGCGGCTAAAAACCCTTGTGGCGGATCAATTCGCAGCTGAAACGGCTCGCGTGGAAAGTGATGAGGTCGCCGACTCTTCAGGGCAATTGGAATTTGGTGAATGCTAGGCAAGCGAAGCCGTTGCCTCATAATTTCTCGGCGAACGCGCAGCCAGAGGCCGATGGTATTCAGCTCTCTCTCTCGCCGCGGATGAATTGCTCGACGCAGCGGTAGGCTTCGTCGTCGGTCATTTGCACCGGCGGATGTTTCGAAAAATAGGCGGAGGCGGAATGCAACACGCCGCCGATGCCGCGATCGAGCGCAAGTTTGCAGCAGCGGATTGCATCGATTGCCACGCCCGCTGAGTTCGGGGAATCTTCGACAGAAAGTTTTAGGTCGATTTCCATGGGTACGTCGCCAAACAACCGGCCTTCCACGCGGATGAAGGCAATTTTGTTGTCGAGTTGCCACGGCACATAATCGCTCGGGCCGATGTGAATATTCTCGTCCGCCAGACGCTCGCCGATCACAGATTGCACCGCTTCGGTTTTCGAAGTTTTCTTCGACGCCAGTCGCGTGCGATTGAGCATGTTTAGAAAATCGGTGTTGCCGCCAGTGTTCAATTGGTACGTGCGCACAACTTTCACTCCCCGCTTGCGAAAAAGATCCACCAGCGCTCGATGTAGGATCGTGGCACCGAGTTGCGCCTTAATATCGTCCCCAATGAGGGGGAGATTTCTATCAGCAAAACGCTTCGACCACGTCGGATCGCTCGCGATGAAGACCGGGATATTATTGACAAAGCCCAGTCCGGCTTCGAGCGCACAGCCGGCATAAAATCGGGTGGCCTGTTCAGAGCCGACAGGAAGATAATTGACCATCAGTTCCGCAGAGGAGTTTTTCAACTCGGCGATGATCTCTTCGCGAGTGGTTTCTTTCTCCAGCGGAAGGAATGTGCGGAGCGGGTCCTGATCGCGCATGTGCGGAGGATAGCCATCCAAAACGCAGCCCATTTTTACAATGGCGCCGCTGAGCTTCATTTTTTCACAAAAAACCTTCGTGCAATTAGGCGGCGAGAAAATGGCTCTGCTCACGTCCAGCCCAACCTTGCGCCGGTCGATGTCAAAGGCGGCCACGACCTCAATGTCGCTTGGGCGGTAACCGCCGATCTGCCGGTGCATCAACCCGACGCCAGTACTGTTGACGGAAGAGCCGTCGTAAAAATTGAGTCCCTGCACAAGAGAGCTGGCGCAGTTTCCAACGCCGACAATCGCAATTCTTATTTTTCTCATCTCTAAATTGTTAAAGCTGAAAGGCTACCTGAATTAGATTATTCGGAGCAAGATACAATTTAGGCCGCTTCAACCAAATGGTTGCGCCTGCCTGTAGCGGCTCCGAGTATTGCAAGCGCGAAATGTGTCTGAAGTCGCGCTGGCTTGCAAGAACTGATATAAGGGCAAAAGTCACAGGCATTCCTGGTCCAAGGAAGGCCCTCGCAAGGAGATAGACGAAATGCGTTTGAAGTTCGCGGCCATCAGCATGCTGATCGCTGCCACTTTGCCCGGCTTCCCGAACATCCTTGGAGCAGTTCCCACGTACACCATCGAACAAGCGGTCGCTGTCGTTCAGGAGCACAACCCGGAAATCCTTATTGCGCGCAAGAAAGTGCTGGCAGCGCGTGGCGGTTTCATTGAAGCGCGTTCCGGATTTCTGCCCTCGTTAACCTCCAGCGGGCTGTACGATAAGCGACAGACTCAAAGCGAGACGAACCTCCGGCAGGAAGATTACAACGCAATATTACGCCTCGAACAGAACCTTTATACCGGCGGAGCGGTAAAAAGCCAGGTGGCAATCGCACAGTTGAACATAGACAAAGCGAATTACGAGCTTCAGGAAATTGCTAACCGCGTGACGATGGATGTGCGAATCGCCTTCAACGAACTATTGCTAAATCGCGCAAAGATCCGGGTGCGCGAAGATTCTGTTCGAGTGTTAGACGAAGAACTCAAAAACCAGCAGGAGCAATTGAGCGCCGGAATCGTAAGTAAATTAAACGTTCAACGAGCCGAGGTGGCCCTGGCCAATGAGCGGCCAGAACTGTTCAATGCACAGACTGAATTGAAAAACTCCTACCTGCGGTTGGCGGAACTTTTCGGCATCGATCTGCCGCCTGGACAGCAGGCGCCGCCGTTCGAAATTTCCGGTGAATTGCAATATCGGCCCAATCATGCGGATCTTAACGATTGCCTCGCCCGAGCTGACACGAACCGGCCGGTCATCAAAGCCCGGCAGAAGGATATCGAGATCGAAGACCGACAATACGTTCTGGACCGGAGCGCGATGCGTCCACATGTCCGGGCTTTTTCCGGTTATGAAGTTTACAGCGAGCGTGACCCGGATGTCGGCCCAGAATTTAACTACGGGGGTGTGGTAGGCATAAACGCAACGTGGAACATCTTCGACGGATTCGCGACCAAAGGCCGCATGCAGGCGACGCGCGCCCGGCGCGAGGCAGCAGTGCAAGCTCTGGCAGCAGCGCGGCGGAGCGTTGCCTCAGAAGTGCGCAGCGCATTTTTGGATCTTCAACAAGCGGATCGCGTCCTCGAATCCGAGACAAAAAATGTGCAGACAGCCGACGAGGCTCTTGAGATGGCAAAAGGTAATTTCGCTGCTGGATTGGGAACACAGCTCGACGTCTTGCAAGCCGCATCCGACGTAACCCGGACGCGCACCACTCGGTTGAGCGCGATTTACCTGCACAACGTTGCTCTCGCCCGCCTGGCACACGCTTGTGCCAGTTCAGCGGAGGCGCTCGATTTCGGATCACAAATCACAAAGGCCAAGAGTGAAAACCGCAATGCTGCGCAGGTTTCGGATGTAGCGAAGCCGCCGGAGAAATTGAGTCAGCGATGAAGCGACGATTCCTCTTTCTCGAAAACCAGTCTGTAGCCGTCGCCGTATGGGCGACGCGACATGCGGATGTAAAACACATCGGCGCTGCACTTCCCACAGGGAAGCGGCTACAGCGATCCGCACGTATTCACTTTTTCATCGTGATTTTGATCGCGTGTTTCGCCCAACCGACCGGGGCCATCACGCTGGAACGTGTTCTTCAAAACACGCTGGAAAATAACCCCGCCATCCAGGGAGCGAAATCCGGTCTCGAGCAAGCGATGGGACAGCGGCTGGTTTTTCGTTCCGTCGTCTGGCCTCACGCCGAATTGGGCGCGCCGGCTGGTGTTCAGGCCGGTCACCGCGCTGGTGAAAGCGGAGTAAAAGGCTTTTTCGTCGGGCGCGGCTGGCTCACACAGACTTTGTTCAACATGACTGTGCCGCCGTCGCTCCGGCGTGGAGACATCGAAGTTCTCATCGCTCAACAGCAATTGAATGTCGCCGTAGTGGAGCAGCTACACGCGGCGCGGCTGGCGTTTTACGCGGCACTTTATAATCGGTCGCTTGAGTCAATCCGGGATGAACAACGACAAAAATTGGACGAAAACGTTACTACTCAGAAGGATCGTTTTGAAGCCGGCTTGGCCGACAAGAGTGCATTCACAAGCGCAAGTGTTCAGTCCTCCGAGCTGGTCCCGCAAATTGAAAGCGCGCACGACGCATATCGGCAAGCGCAATTGAAATTGGCGGAAGCGATGGCAATCGATCCTGGAAAATCAACGTTGCCCGAGCCCGAAGGCGAACTGCAGTTCGTTCCGCTGAGCGTCGATCTTGATTCCGAAACAGCGGCGGCCTTGCAACGACGGGCCGATCTGAAGCTTGCGCGCTTATTCGTGCGCGCCGCTAACGAGGATCAACGAATCATCGCGGCCGACTATTATCCTGCCGTCGTGGGAAGTATTCCTGGTGAGTACGTTCCCGTAACGGGCATCCATCGCCAGGAGTCAACAAGCAAGAC
>QHOK01000057.1 GCA_003218755.1 Verrucomicrobiota bacterium | reverse complement strand
TCCTTTAACGAATCGAACAGCGTCGCATTACCTGCCGCGCTGTATTCATCCTTCAACCGGCTGAGCACTCGCTCCAGGACCGTCAAGGCCCATCGGCGCTCGTAAATCATTTCGGCGGTCATCGGGTCCGAAGGTTCGATGTCGATGCGCTCGTCGACGCGCAATTCCTCCAGCGGAATGAGCCGCTGTCCTTTCCCCCGCTTGATCGCCATCGCGCGACGCTGCTCGTCGGCAAGAAAATATTTCAATGCTCCAAGCAAAAAAGAACGAAGTCGTCCTTTTTCCTTGCGGATGGCACTCAGCCTTTTGCGCTCCAGTAGCTGCGCAAAAAGACCCTGCGTAATATCCTCCGCCTGCTCTGGTGGAAATCCTTGTCGCCGCAGAAAGGCGAAAATGGGTCGCCAGTACGTGCGGCAGAGTTTTTCAAGCGCCTCTTTTGCTGCAGGCGATTCGCCCTGCGCCTCCAGCACAACACTCCAGTGTGTGGTGGTAAACGCGGCGCCTCCGTTTACACCAATCCCGGTCAGTGACGTCACCTGGTCATCAATAGGCACGCTGGACATCCAAGTAAAAACTCGCGCCGAAATCAAGACTGCATCCTGGCAGCGCAAATCTAAACCAGGTCTAGGCCACGGCTACGGTTCAAAGCGATAACCGTGTAAGTCGATTTCTTTGGCGAATGCTTTTTCTACGATTTTCCGTTGTTCGTCGTTGAAGACCTGCTGATACGGTCGCCGATCGGTCCGGTATTTCGATTTCGCTGCGACACCAAGGGTGCCGTCAAAAGGGATGTTGAATTGCGAAAAGACTTCGCTGAGCTCGGGAATCAGGTGCTCATAGCGGAGAACGCGATCGACGATGATTTTCGTGCCTGAACGATCGGTGTATCGAAAGTAGTTAATGGGGAACCTGCCGCGACCGAGATACTCATCCAGTGAAAGCGAACCGCCTTCGCGGGCGGCATGCATGTGGTAATGCGACAAAACCTTGTCCCAGGGATTTCGCTCCACGCAAAACTTAAAGTAGCTGTTCCATACATCGGCAGGAACGCGCGTCCTAACCTCGGTTGCCGGTATGTGATTATAAAACTTCTCGCGACTTGTCATGGAGTGTCGCAGGACAGAGAAAAGTTTGCCTGGTCGCCGTGCGATCTCGGGAATTGGATTAATGAAGCCCTCATAATTGCGCGGTTGATGTCCTTCGACCGGCGGCGCAATCGGCGTCACGACGTCTTGAGGGCCGCAGTGTTTTGACAGAAACACCTCAATGCTGGTGCCGGCGGTCTTCGCGGTCTTGATGAAGATGAATTTGTGCTTATGAGACAAGATCATTTTCCCGAAGGAACCTCTCGCACGCTCCACAAACGCTCGCCAGCACTCGCATGAGCGAACAACGCGTCGTACACTGAAACCTCGCGAATGATCTCATTACAAAAGCGTTTTCTGTTCGTTCACATCCCAAAGACTGCAGGCAACTCGATTCAGAGCGCCTTGCGCAATTATTCGGAGGATCAGCTCGTTGCCTTACGTAAAGAGCAGGACGGCATCGAGCGTTTCGGCCTGCGCAATCCAAACTACAACATCAAGAAGCACTCTACGCTTGCCGAATATCGCGATGCCCTTGGAAACGCACAGTTCGGCAATCTTTATAAATTCACTTGTGTGCGAAATCCGTGGGACCGGATGGTGTCGTATTATTTCACGCCTACGCAAAGTCCGGAAACCTGGGACCAGAAGAAATTCGGGAAGATGATTTTCAAAGCTGTGTCGGTTGCAGACTATCTGCGGCTCGATAATTGCGAACAGGATCCGTTTGCGAACGTCGATTACATTATGCGTTTCGAGAATCTGGCCGATGACTTTCGCACCGTCTGCGGGACACTGGGCATTTCGCCGGGAACGCTACCGCGATACAACCGCTCCCGCCGCGAACATTATTCTAAATATTACGATGATGAGCTTCGCGAATTGGTGCGCAACCGGTTTGCCGCGGAGATCGAGCGATTCGGCTATACGTTCGAAGAAGACTAAGGAGCCTACAATTTTCCGAGCGTCACGTATTCGCCGTTCGGACGCTGAAACCATTCTGGCAGCTCGATGCCGGCCTCGACAATGCTCTCGTAACAGTTTTGCGTGATATCGCCCTTTCGAGTGCTCTCTCCAAAAACTGCGAAATTCTTCTCCGTCACAAACAACCGATGCTCAGGTAGCTTCGGCACGTCGTCTTTCAGATCGTCCATCGCTTTCGCGCTTGGAATGTGATCTGGCAGATGCGTGAACAGGTGCCGGAGCACTTTGGCGCGCATGATCTGATGAATCCATATTTGTGACCAGGTCTTTCGCTCGAGGTAAACGTCGCCAAACAGGTTCTTAGTTTTGTGAGGGTGAAGAGTGAACCACGGGTTGCTCAATGTCGCCCTGCATCTACAGAATAAAAAGCCATCTACATTTGGCGAGCGCATGGCGTGAGAAATGAGAGTGGCGACCCTGTCAGTGGGAAGTTCAATCGGGTATTTGTCGTCCACACACCAGTAAATCCACTCCTCGTCATCAATCTCTGTCAACAGGTGCAGGATGGTCCCCTTAATATCCGAAGGGGAAGGGATATACTTGATTCGCTTCGTGTCAGTCCCGCCAAGCTCCTGATAAGGAACGTGGAAGATAAAGGGGTGATCCGGCCAGAGCCTGTCGTACTGATAAATGAGATGGCGGGTGATCGCTCGATACCGATCACACGTGAGCACGATGGCCTTTATTTTATTGGGAAAACTCATAACCGAAGCGCTCAATATCCACTCTGAACTTGTTTGCAATCACGTCGCGTGTTCGTGAATTGTAATACTCAGTGTAGTGGCGCTCGCGAGGGTTGGCGCGGCGATGCGGCAACTTTTCGCTCAAACCGAGCTTCTGCGCGACGAAAGCCCAGTCCTCGTCGAGTCGTTCAAATTTTCCGATGAAATCGGCCAACACATTTCCGTTGGGATCGACAAACCAGTCCAATTGATAGCGATGTGGAGAGGAGTGCACGCAGGTGGCGCTGCTGTACTCGATCCAATCGACAAATTGTTCGAAGGTCATCTCGTTCCTGAGCTGTAGCGCTTCTGTGCGCTCATACAGCGAGACAACGCGGTCCCACGGATTGCGAACAAAGCCGAACTTGAAGTACGTCTCGAATTGTTTGCGCCCGATTTCTCTCCGGCGCTCTTCCGGCAGCAACAAATACAGAGCCGCCAGAATCCGATTTTTTCTTCCGCCATAATGCGTCCAATACGTCTCCATCTGTTTTTTGATCTGCCATAAGTTAAGATGCGGTTTCCAAGCTTTGCCCAAAATGGCCCTCACGCTGGTCGAGCCCGTCTTCGGTACCTCAACAAAAATGCATTTGTGTTGATGCGAGATCATCTCCTGGGCGATGGAGTATGGGAGTAGTGGAGTGATGAAGCGATGGGTCGGCCGGGACTCGAACCCGGAACCAACGCCTTAAAAGGGCGCTGCTCTACCGATTGAGCTACCGACCCGCGCCGGAAACGTTTTGTAATCCAGATCAGGCGCCGTCGCAAGATTGTAGCCGCGTCTCTGCGAGACGCGCGGAGGCAGCCCGCAGGGCCGCGGCTACAGCAACGTCGGACGCGTCGATCCGCATAGCTCGCCATTGATTTGCGTTTATTCGTGTCCACCTGTCACGCCGTAGCCTCGCGCGAAGGCGGATTCGTGGTTAAAGTCGTGAGCAGATCGCGCAGCGAATTTCGTGGTCGATTTAATTGAAACACCAACAGACCAGCCGTGCTCGCTGCCTCCCAGTCGCGTTGCGAATCGTCGCCGACATGTAGGACCTCGTTCCGTTTCACACCTATTAGCCCGACTGCGCGTCGATAAATTTCTGGGTCGGGTTTGTCTGCGCCTATCTCGCTGGAAATGAAAATGTGCCTGAAGAACTTCGAAATGCTGAGGTGCTCCAGAATAAACCGCAAGCGCCCGTCGAAGTTTGAAATCACGGCGAGTTGAAACCGCGGTTGCAATTCTCTCAAGACGTCGGGCACTTCCGGGTAAACCTCCCAAACACCTGCTTCGGCAAAATGTTCGTAAGCGATCTCGAAGAAATTGTCGTGATCGAGCTCGCTCAGTGAAGGCGCGACCTGATCGAGAACAAGATCGACAAGTTCGCGCCACCAGCCTTTGTCGTCGTTTTCACGCGGCCCGTCGATGGCGGCGCGCTGTGGCATTTGCTGCCAGGCTGAATAAAGCGCTCGGTCGAGCTGATCCGGATCGAGCGCCAAGCCCACTTCGTTGGCTACCAGCGCATAGTGGCGGCCGACCGTTCCGTCCAAATAAAACAGTGTTCCGACTGCATCAAAAAAGATAGCTTTTACCGAAGCCTGTTTGTTTGTTGTCGCCATGAATGCACTAGCTCGATGGAAGATTCTTTTGGCGCTGATTGCAACCTTTGCCGTAGGCGCACTGACGGGTGGTTTTCTCGCCGGCCGCGCGAGCCGGGATGCGGTGCGTCGCGCTGAACAACCGCGCCAGCCGTCTGCTCTGACAGCGGATCAATTGCAGAGGCAGCTCCATTTGAAGCAGGAACAGACAGACAAGATCAAGTCGCTCCTGACGCAAATGGACAACGAGTTGAACAACCTGCGCTCACTCGACGTGCGCGAGACCGATGGGATCTTCTCTCGCGCAAAGGATCGAATGGATCCGATCCTTGCGCATGAGCGCGGTCGACGAGGAGCTGGCCGTCCCGAAGTGGACGCAATCAACGGGCGAAGAGCTAGCGAACACAATCAGCCATGGAATCGGACTCATCGGTGCGATGATCGGCACGCCAATTCTTCTGCTGGCAGCATTTCACCATGGCAGCATCTCTTTTCTTATTGGCACAGTCGTTTTTACTGTCACCATGTTGGTGCTGTACCTAGGATCGTTGCTGTATCATGCCTGGCCGCAGACGCCTGCAAAGTCTATCCTGCAAGTGCTGGATCACTCCGCGATTTTTTTGCTAATCGCAGGAACATACACTCCGTTTGCCCTGGGTCCGCTTCGTGGAGTGTGGGGTTGGATCATGCTGGGACTTATCTGGGCATTGGCCGCCTTAGGTGTATTGGTCAAGGCGACGCACGGCACTGCGCGCCACAAGAGATTTGCGATGGCTCTTTATCTGGGAATGGGCTGGCTGGCTCTCATTTTTATCCGGCCGCTTGCGCTCGCGGTTCCGCTTTCCGTGCTGCTCTGGCTTCTTGCCGGTGGAATCGCTTACACGACAGGCGTGTTGTTTTACGTGAACAGACGTCTGCGCTACGCACATTTTGTCTGGCATCTGTTTGTCCTCGCCGGCACCGGCTGTCACTTTGCGGCCGTGTTTGTGTGCGCTGCTTAATTTATGCAGTCCGGAACTTCCAGCGCACAATCAGCCAAAAGAGAATGGCGGTGAGCAAAGGAACCAGCAGCCAAGACAGGATCGATGGGATGCACCAAAGCGCAAATAACGCGGTGTCTGCAGGTCGTGGTGATGAGATCGGAACATCCAACCCGAGTTGATCGCGCAACATTCCGACTGTGATATCGTTAAGCCGCGATTCATCGAAGCCACTCTTATATAAATTTGTCTCGACGCGGCGCCCGCGCAGAAAGGCGCGAAAAAGTCTCTTCGGTGCAATGACAAGCCCGGCACCGAACGCTCCCAGATTCAGAATCCAAGCAGCATAATACTGCGAGCAGCCGCTGGCAATTTCCCACGCGGCAATTTCCGCTTCGCCTGGCCAATCGGTTTCGTAACCGGCTACGATGTGATGCAAATCGTGCAAACGTGCCGCCTCCACGCGCGACGGCCAGTTGGGAAAATAAAAGGGAATTGGTTTGGTCTCGACCCGCACCCAACGATCGCGATAGCCGCCTTCCGGTCCGAGTTTCGCGTCGCTAAAAAACGAGGTACGCGCTTCCCCCAAGGAAAGTCCGTCAGGATAGTGAGCCATGTTAGTGGACAATTTACTCGCCGAAGCGCTAATTAGCAGCGGGATGTTACCGGTTGAGCACAATGATCCAGTCAACGCCAGAATTCTCGCGATTTCTGAGGACAAGATCGAAGGATTCGTGCGCGAGCCATTCGAAGAGATTGCGAACCGCTCAGGTGTAGCTGTCGATGTAGTTCTAGCGCGGATCGCCGCCATGTTGCGCTCAGGAACGATCCGGCGCGTCCGTCAAACTTTGCTTGCGACGAATCTGGCTGAGGGCGCGCTGGTGGCGTGGAAAGTTCCGGAGCACAAAATCGACGGTGCGTTCGACTGGATGTTTCAGCGCGATCCTTTTTCGGGTCACGTGGTGCTGCGCTCTACCGATACTCTCAGCGCTGGATCGGACTATAAACTTTGGACGACTGTCAAGGTTCCTCAGGGATTTTCACTGCAAGCGCATTGCGAATTGCTGACAGAAAAAGTCGGCGCGGAGCGTTTTCGCCTCATGCCCGCAAAAGGAATTTTCACTCTCGGAGTTGGCCATGTTCGCCGGAAAACGATCGAGCCGGGCAGTAAGGCGGATCAGCCGGCAAGAATGATTCCGGTGCAGATTGTCGATCTTAGCGATCACGAGTGGGATGTCCTGCTTGCGCTTAAGCGCGAATTCACTCCGGAACAGATCAGGCCGTCGCCTTGGGTTGCTCGCGCGAACGAAGCCGGCGTATCACTGGAAGAATTCTATCGCGTGGCCGAAGAACTGAACGCGCGAAAGATTGTCGGGCGTTTTTCAACTTTTCTCGAGCATGTGAAACCATCGGCTGGCGGTTTGCGTGTCACGCGATTCAACGCGCTGTTTCATTGGGCAGTGCCGCCCGGCCGTGAAATTGAAGCAGGCGGCGAGGTCGGCTGTCATCATATCCTAACGCATTGCTACTGGCGCGAAGCGGGCCCGGAATTCAAGAACGTCAACATCATGGCTGTGGCGCACGGCACTGATAAACAACTGCTCCTCGATCACAAGGCCGCCATTGATCAGCATCTCCGGTTGAGCGGACTCCCGGTTTCGTACACAAACGTTTTCTGGGGCGGACGCAGCGAGATCAAGCCATCGGAGATTTCGCCGCACGTTTATCGGGAATGGTTACGGACGGTACAAAGTTAAAAGAGTTACAAAGTCACAACGCTGCAAACGCGCGCGACGAAGCTCTTAGCTTTTTAACTTTGTAACCCTGTGATTTCTTTACCGAACTGTTCGCGATAAGTCCGATCCAACGTTCGCAACACCACGGCCGCTAATTTTTGCCGATCAACTGGTCTTCCCAGAGCCATGGCAAGCGAGATCGCGCGGCTTTGCAGTTCTGGTGGGAAATCTTCCACCGACTGGTTCACGTTAATTCCGATTCCCACAACAGCCAGGTGCGGTGCCTTCTCTTGAGCGCGCATCTCCACCAGCACGCCGGCTACTTTGCGCCCGCGAACCTGAACGTCGTTAGGCAACTTAATCTTAGGCTCGAGAGAAAACTCGGTTCGAATCATGTCTGAAATCGCTTGGATCGACCAAATCGTGAGCCGGCCGGAATCGCCCATCGGAATTTCAGGTCGTAAAAGGATTGAAAACCAAAGCCCTTTGCCTGCGGCCGATTCCCACCGGTTGCCACGCTGACCACGCCCGGCGATTTGATGTTCGGCGAACAGAACCAGACCTTCGTTTGAATTTGCCGTCGCGATCTGCAAAATCGCGTCGTTTGTCGAGCCAGTTTGCTCGAGGACAATAATCTGCCAGCCGATCGCGGCCCCGGAGAACTGGGCTTCCAGTTCACCGGCGACCAGTCGATCCAATATCTCAACCGGGAACATGCGTCATTTCCAGCCCGATATCGATCGCGGGCGCGGCGTTCGTTAGCGCGCCAATGGAAATGTAATCGACTCCCGTAGCTGCCACGCGCTTCACGTTTTTCAACGTGATGCCGCCGCTTGCTTCGAACTTGAGATTGTTCCTTCTCAGCGCCAAAGCTTCCCGAATTTGCGCGGGTGTCATGTTGTCGAGGAGGATAACGTCTATCCCGTCCAGCTCGACAAAAGCGCGCGCTTGTTCAAGGTCCTCAGCCTCGACTTCAATGCGGATGTTTGGCCGCTCTTGGCGAAGACGACGAATTCGATCGGCAAAACTGGAAAGCCCTCCGAGGGCAGCAAGATGGTTGTCTTTTATGAGCACCATGTCGTACAAGCCAAAACGATGATTAACGCCACTCCCAGCCACTACTGCAGCCTTTTCCAATGCGCGTAGCCCAGGGGTGGTTTTGCGCGTGTCCAGTATCTTGGCCGAATGGTTCCCAATAGCGTTAACAAATTCGCGCGTGAGGGTTGCGATGCCGCAGAGACGTTGCAAAAAATTCAGCGCGACGCGTTCGGCCTTCAGAATCGAACGGGCCAGGCCACGCACTTCGATAATGACGTCACCATCTGCAACTTCATCGCCATCGTGGCGACTAATCTGGATATCCGTCGCAGGATCGACCTGCCGGAAAACTTCCGCAGCTGCTCCGGTGCCGGCTACAATGGCTTTTTCACGGGCAATGATGCGTCCGGTTGCGTGCAATGTTTCTGGCACGAAAAAGTCGGTCGTCACATCGCTGTCCCCGATATCTTCTTTAAGGGCAGCGGCGACCGGATCGTAGCGTTTTGGCTTCATGAGCGCAGGGGCAGTACCCACGATAAGTGCGAAATGCGAGCGGGTCTATTCGATACCGGCGTCTCAAACGTCTGGGTCGTGCTGGGCAAGTCCGGGGTGCGCGAAGGCGCATACAGGGAGACTGAACTGGCCATCCGCCGGCCGTTTGTCTCCAATCAGACAAAAAAAGATTCGGGCAGCGCACGCTAAGGAGAAACAACGAATCTGAAAAATCGTGCTACCACCCGAATCGCCTTAACCTATTACTTTTGACAGTCGGTTGCGGACTTTGTTCGAATTTTTTACGAAAAATTCGTGTCTGATGCTAGTTCCTGACGTTAAGGATATTAGCAATTCTCCGGCCGAGTCTCCGGAGCGTTCGCTATTGTCTAGAAAACCACTGACGGCAGGGGTTTTACTGCAGAAGCATACCCTGTGTGCGAGCGGCAGCCCGCTGGCCTTCGTCGCGCACCTCCTGAAGCAGCGATTTGAATTCGCAGCGTTCCAGTGCCGCGATCAGGGCAGGGTAATCCGGCTCAATTCGAAGCTGATCAATCGGGACAGGCAATTCGAGACGACAATCCAGATCGACCATTTTTCGGTTTTGCAAAATTTGCTCGCGAGCATTTGCGAGCTTCTCCCGGGTTCGCGCACTTTTCACCTTGTCGATGTTGTTCAGCAAGGGTTCCAACCCACCGAACTCGCGAATCAACGCCGCGGCGGTTTTGCGGCCCAGGCCGACCCCGGGGATGTTATCGACTGAATCGCCTGTCAACGCGAGCACATCGCCGATAAGGCTGGGCGTAACCTCCCATTTTGCAGTGACCTGGTCTTCGCTCAGCAAGGCGAATGCATCCTTGGGCGACGCGAGATCCGCTTTGGCTGTGGTATAGACTTTCACACAAGGCCCGACCAGTTGATATAGGTCTTTGTCGTTGGTTGCGAGCACAACTTCCATCCCGGCCCGCTCGCACGCGGCGATGGCATAACAGCCCATCAGGTCATCGGCCTCGGTATCCGGGAGGGAAATATTTCGGAAGCCCAGCAAAGGTGTGAGTTTCTGGATAAACTCGAGCTGCGGAATCATGGGCTTGGGCATCTCTTTGCGCGTCTCCTTGTACGCGGGTTGCAATTCCACTCGCTTCTGCGGCACGCCTTCGTCCCATACGACTGCGCCTAAATCGGGTTGCAAATGTTTCAGCATTAGCCGGAGCGTTTTCGTAAAGCCGAAAATCGCGTTGGTCGGTTCGCCGCGCGAATTGGAGAGAGTCGGGATAGCGAAAAACGAACGGTAAACGTAGTAATGACCGTCGATAAGCAGCAGTTTCATTGAAAAAGGCTGATGCTGGATTCTCAATGCATGATGCTGGATGATCAAGACATGACCGAAGAATGGATCGTGCGCGTGCAGGGAAAGGAATATGGGCCGGCGGATATCGACACGTTGCGTGAATGGAAGAGAGAGGGGCGGCTCCTTCCTGAAAACGAAGCCCGAAACAAGGGTGCCGACCTTTGGAGCACAGCGGCAGCGATTCCGGGATTGTTTGATGTTGGGGCGCTTGCGGCGGCCAGCGCCCCGCAGCCGACACAGCCGCCGCTACAAACGCAACATCGCAGCTTCGGCCAGATTTTGGCTGAGACATTTCAGATTTACCGCAAAGGCTTTTTTCAATTTCTTGGGCTTACCCTGCTGGTGTTGTTGCCGTCGGTATGCAGTCAGTTAACGACCGCATTAATGCAAACCGCGCGGGGTTCGGATGGCGATTTGCGCGTCCTCGCTGGTGGTAGCTTCGCCTTTTTAATGTTCGTCCTCTCGATGGTGATGTGGCCGGTCTATGTCGCGGGCATCCAAATTATCACTGCTGAGATTGCGGCCGGACGCCGCCCGGGTTTGGTCGCTGCGCTAAATGAAGCTGTCAGATTCTGGCCGCGCGTTGCTGCGCTGTGCGTCTTCGTGTTTGGCGTTTTCGCCTTGCTCACGCTATTTGGGTTCGGAATAGCCCTCGTGGTTGCGGCTGGCGCGTCTTCGGTATTGTTGATCTTTTTCGCGCTGGGTTTGCTCATCCTGCAAGTTTGGATGTTCGGCCGTTTCTTCGTCAACGTTCTGTTCTGGCAGCAGTTTGCGGTTCTCGAAAACGCCGAATTCATCGATTCGTTGCGTGATAGTAGAAATCTCGCGCGCAGCGGACGGGATCTTCCGTGGTTTGAACGGCCGTTGTGGCGCGGTGCGTTCATCGCGTCCCTCTGGTTCGCATTTGTTCTGGCGATCACGCTCGTTCCCCAGTGGACGACCCTGCATCACTATTTTAATCAATTGGCGACCACACAGGATCCCCAGACGCTCCTACAACAACTGACTGAAGCCCAGCAAGCTCGGGGCTTTGATATTTCCAGTTTCGCGCTGGTCATTCTACGAAAAATTCTCCAACCGTTGCTCGGCATCGCGTTTGTGCTGCTTTATCTCGACAGTAAGATTCACCTCGAGCGATAGCTATTCACTCCAAAGGCGAACCGATCGATGGCTGAAGACCGTGATCTTGCGCGGCGGATGCTTACATGTGGAAGCAATTGTATTCGCTGGCAAAGGCTACGCGGTTTGCCAGAAATTCAGAGATGGTGATTGTAGTTGCGATTGCACTAATGGCGGCGAGCTCAAGAGCAGGGACTGCGCGCAGCAGGCGATGCAAGCCGTAAACATAAAGCATCGCAAATGGAATCATCGCACCGCCGAGCAGGCGGCCTTGGAAAAAGTAGGGCCGCTCCCGCGAGGGGTTGATGCACTGGCCGAAATCAAATTGAAGCGAAAGAAAAGCGAGAAACACGATTGTAGCGATAACACAGGCAACGGCGATCCAAAGCACGCGGCGCTGCATTTCGGTGAGATTGTTGGTTCGTGTTCGCAAAACCGAAGCTATCGTAATGAGAATCAGCCCAAGCGAGGAAAAGACGTAAAAGAAGTCCATTCCCTTTGAGCCGATGGTGTGCGCGTGCCACATGAATTCGCCGCGCCAGAAGCTCGCAATTAATTCAGAAAGGAACGTCCACATCCCAGAGAGAGTAAAAATTGGATGCGACCACCAGTCCGAGAATGGTCTCGCTGTCCACCCGAGCAATTGCGCCTTTGAGGCGGCACCGGTGAAGTCGCCGAAATGGGATTTCATCCAGGACATCCACGCCATGATTGGAATTGCAGCACAAGCGACGAGTGCGCCGAGAGCAGGTATCGCGGCGCGCAATGTCTTGGATCGAGCTTGTGCGAAGCACGACCATGCGATTACACCCACGGCGACAAGAATAAGAGGTAAGTTGCTGAGCTTTGTGAGATAGCTAGCGGCAGTCGACAAACCGGTCGCAACCCCAAGCACGATACTGCGTTGGTCCTCGCGGACCCAGCCAAGCAGACAGATGAACGTCACCCCGAAGCAAATCGGCGAGAGGACGTCGTTGTCGATCCCGTAAAACGCGTCTTGAGGTATTGACGCGACCAGAAGGGGGATGCCGAGTCGCAACCCAACTTGATCTAGAAAAATAATTCGCGCTGTCACGTACGTGAGCCACACCAGCGTGACCACTAAAACGACGTTAAGAAAGCGAACCCAATAGAGCGCATAACCGCCTTTGACGCCGATCAATTGCCCGATGTGAAACCAGGCGGCCGCCGCGACGTAATAAAGCGGTGGTTGCGAGCATTCCTGATTGGGCGTGCGACTCCATATCTCTTCGATCCTGGCAATCGTCGGCGCGACTTCTTCGGCCCGATGCTTCCACATTGGTCCATAGTAGCCGCCTTCAAAATGTTCGGGCGGCGAAAGAAATTCCGGCGAAGCATATCGTGAGAGGTACGAGAGCGTTGCCGGCGAGATCAGTTCAGCGCTCCGCGGCACATCGCCGTAAGCGTACTTGATTACCAGATCGAAATGGCGCCGTTCATCTACGTTGTTGAAAAACGGAAACGCCGCGGAAAAGACCAGCACACGTACAGCGGCGAAACAACAAAAAATCATTACCCACCACAAGTCGCGGCGAGGAACTCCGGATCGCGCCATGAAAATCCGCGCCTGCTAGTTTGTCTGCCAGCTCCGCGGGACAAGCGGCGCAATCGCAGTGAAGTAACGGCTGGTATAAAACAGATAGCCGATGAAGGAAAGGAGCTGAGCGCTAATCAACCAAATGTGACCGGCACGAGCGACGAACAAATCAGGCCAGCGCCAAATGGCGAGCGTAGAGACGAGATTGAGGACAAGAAGCAGGGGAACGAGCAGACGAATATTGAGCAACTGATCGGACCTGGCGCGGGCGTAAAGGGCGCGTTCGGAATCGTCGCGTGACTCGGCGATGCGCGCGTGAATCAGCCGCATATCGTAAATAAACAGCAGCCAAACAATGCCTGCGTAAGCGGCGCTTAGTTGAAACCACGCGAGAGGACTATCGAGCCGACTGAAAAGAATCGCTTCGCCCAGCGCGCAAGCGATGTAGAAAAAGTTGTGGCCAAACTCCAGTGGCCACTTGATCAATGTGAACGTGTGAATGACGGAGCGCGACCAAAAGATAAAAATCACGCACAAACCCGCGGCTACATAAGGAAACGTGCCCCACTGCCGGGTCGAGATCAGCGCGCGGGCATTATCCGTTAAGAAAAACAGTGCAACCCCTTGGATAATGCTGACGAGGGTGAGCTCAACGTTGATGACCACCGAATCGAGTTCCCGGCGCCCTTCGCTTGGCGGATTCACGACGCGACTCGTAACCGCTCAATGATTAAGCTGTCAAGGTGCCAAGGCGCTGTCGCGAAGGCCGCGAACGTGGAAGCTTCGCGGCCTTTCTGCTTTCTTTCAATTGAAGCCGCCTGCTTTTCTGCTTGGCGAATCGTCGCCTGAGTCTTACTTAGAGTGATCCTGATATGGCGACGAAGACCGAAGAAAAGACAGCCACTGACAAACTGACCGCCGCACGAAATAAGAACCTCGATCTGGCGATTCAACAGATAGCCAAGGATTATGGTGAGGGCGCAATCATGCGCCTTGGCGACGAGAAAATTGTCGATATCGATGTCATTCCCACTGGGAACATTTTAATTGATCGCGCGCTTGGTGTCGGCGGATTCCCAAGGGGCAGAGTGGTGGAAGTTTTCGGCCCGGAGTCCTCCGGGAAAACCACACTTGCGTTGACGGTCGTTGCTCAGGCGCAAAAACGTGGTGGACTGGCGGCGTTTATCGATGTCGAGCATGCTCTCGATCCTGCTTACGCGAAAAGACTCGGTGTTAATCTTGACGATCTGCTCGTCTCTCAGCCAAGCTCTGGCGAGGAAGCGCTTCGGATTTGCGAAACCCTGGTGCGCTCCAACGCTCTGGATGTAATTGTCGTTGATTCCGTGGCGGCGCTGGTCACTAGAGCGGAACTCGAAGGCGAGATCGGCGATGCAACAGTTGGCGCGCAAGCGCGACTCATGAGCGCGGCACTGCGCAAACTCACATCGCTCATCTCAAAGGCGCGAACCTGCTGCATTTTCACAAATCAAATCCGGGAAAAAATTGGCGTGATGTTTGGAAACCCGGAGACCACGCCCGGCGGAAGAGCGCTGAAATTTTACGCCAGCATGCGCGTCGATATTCGGCGCATCGGCGCGATCAAGCAGACGGATGGCGTCGTCACGGGGAATCGCACCCGCATTAAGATCGTGAAGAACAAGGTCGCGCCGCCATTTACTGAGGCCGAGTTCGACATCATGTACAACGAGGGAATCTCCTCGACCGGCGCCCTTCTCGATGTTGCTTTGGAAAAACAAATTATCGAAAAGCGGGGCTCGTGGTTGAACTACAAAGGCACACAACTCGCCCAGGGTCGCGACGCCGCGAAAGAAGTTTTGAAGAACGATAAGGCGCTTTATGACCAACTTGAGGCGGCGGTCAAAGCGAAGCTCGACGAGGAAAAAACCTAGACGCCCATCCGGCCAAGCCATAATTCTCGCGCAGTTCAGGCCGGATAACTTGACTGCTCAAAGCAAGTCAGGTTGCGCGAACGCATTTGCTCGGAATTAGCCAGCCAACGCAGCACGGAATGAACCCAACTTCAGACGTAAAGGGTTTTGATTTCAGCTCTGTCTAATTCGTGTTTATTCGTGTTCATTGGTGGTTAGAAAATGATGACCTCGGCTGAGATCCGGCAATCATTTCTCGATTTCTTTCGCGAGAAACAGCACACCATTGTGCCTTCATCGTCGCTGCTGCCTGACGCGCCGAATTTGCTTTTCACCAATGCCGGCATGAACCAGTTCGTGCCGATTTTTCTCGGACAACGAAAGCCGCCGTGGAGTCCCGCGCGTGCGGCGGACACCCAAAAGTGCATTCGCGCTGGCGGCAAACATAACGATCTCGAAGATGTCGGACTCGACACTTATCACCACACCTTTTTCGAGATGCTCGGCAATTGGAGTTTCGGTGATTATTTCAAGAAGGAAGCGATCGAGTGGGCTTGGGAATTACTGGTCGAGCGCTGGAAATTTCCGGCACAACGGCTTTACGCGACGGTTTATAAGCCCGGCGCTGGCGAACCGAGCGAGTT
>QHOK01000204.1 GCA_003218755.1 Verrucomicrobiota bacterium | reverse complement strand
TGTGAATAGCTGTGAATTGTTTAGGTAGGGGCTGTGAAAAACTGTCTCGCCGAGTAATAAAACCGTTCCGTGTACTCGATCCAACTCTTCCAGCTTAGGTGGCGGGCGGTCTCTGTGCGTTGGCCGTTTGCACCCGTAGCTTTCATAAGAGTTCTGCGGTGAAACCTAAAACAGATTTCGCTTTGCGGTCCCAGCGACGCCAGCCTCGACACGAAGGCCAGGCGCGCTGGAAAAGACCGCCATCTTGCCCGCCTTCAGCGACCGGAAGTAAGCGGCCTAAATTATCAGCGTTCACCGTTCAGCCTCAATTGCGTCGATGTCCAACCCCATTTCCTTCGCCAAAGCGTCGTCCAGCCACCATTCCTCCGGCGGATTTGGCATCGAAGTCTCACCAGAACGAGAGATCAACGACCATCCGCTTCGACGTAATGCGGCCGAGAACACCAAACCGCCAGAGCGCACCATCACCGTGCGGCCTTGCGGCGGCGAGACTCGCGATGCAAGGACGAAGCGGCCGTTCATTTCAGCATTCCTCGAAGCATGTCCCCCGAGAACCAACGGCCAGACGATAATGATCGCCAAGAGCGCCAGTAGCTTCTCCCAAGGATCTTCTGGAAGAGATAAGCCAAACCAAGTGTAAAGAAGAAGCCAATCAGCCAAACTGTGAAACTCATGTGAGGCCGAGCGGTGAATACGAGGGAAAAACCTTGTGTCGTGGTAACTTCATTTCTCTCATGAGTGCCTATGCTTTCCACACTTTTCCGGGTGCAACAGAGACGCCGGCCATGGCGTTTCGAGTATCCACAATGCATCTCGCCCACTCGCCCAATTCATGATAGTTCACACACGAATGATTGGTGGCGATAAGAACAACATCGAAGTTTTCTATTGTGGCGCGGTGCCACTGGACGGATTTTCTTCCGGCAAATTGCGGGTGCTCGCGGGTTGGCTTGATCACAGGGACATACGGATCGTAATAGGCCACTTCCGCGCCTCGTTCCGTTAACAACTTCATCAAGACATAACTGGGCGACTCACGCTCGTCATCCACATTAGGCTTATAGGCCAGACCCAGGATCAGAATCTTGGAACCCTTGATAGCTTTGCGTTGCGTGTTGAGTGCATCTGCAACCCTGTGCACAATGTGTTCGGGCATCCGCGTATTAATCTCGCCAGCCAGCTCAATAAAACGCGTGTGCTGACCGTATTCGCGAGCCTTCCATGTGAGATAGAATGGATCGATCGGGATGCAATGCCCGCCAAGCCCAGGGCCGGGATAAAACGGCATAAACCCAAATGGCTTCGTTCTGGCCGCTTCTATGACTTCCCAAATATCAATCCCCATCGCGCCGTAAACCAGCTTCAGCTCATTGACCAGTGCGATATTTACACTACGAAAAATATTCTCCAGAAGCTTGGCCGCTTCGGCGACGCGACACGAAGAAACAGGCACAACCTTGTCGATGGTTTTGCTATAAAGCACCATGGCGCGATCCAGGCAGGCTTGAGTGTACCCCCCCACGACTTTCGGAATCTGTTTCGGTTTGTTTCGCTCGTTAGCTGGATCTTCCCGTTCCGGGGAGAAAGCGAGGTGGAAATCCGAGCCTGCTTTCATTCCCGATCTTTCTTCCAAGATCGTGCGCAAATCCTCATCGGTCGTCCCTGGGTAAGTGGTCGATTCAAGCACGACCAATGTCCCTTGAGCCAGGTGCGGGGCGATCATTTCCCCTGTCTTGATGACGAAAGACAGATCCGGCTCGCGATTCTTCGTAAGCGGTGTTGGCACACAAATGATTACCGCCTCCACCTCTTTGATCCGGCTAAATTCCGTGGAGGCGGAGAATTTCCCGGATCTGACTAACTCGGCAATGGCCGATGGCTCGATGTGCTTTATATAGCTCTGCCCGTTATTGAGAAGCTGAACTTTCTTAGCGTCAACATCCAGGCCCAACACACTCACGCACGAGCGAGCAAATTGAAGCGACAGCGGTAGCCCTACGTAGCCGAGACCGACAACAGCTATTTTCATTGTTCAATACTAATACTAACGAGATGCCGGAGCGGTTTGCACCGCCTGTTTGTTGGATGATGATACCGACGGATAAAAGAAGAACCTGGCATAGATGTAGGCAATGCTCTCGCCTATGACTTCTCGAACACCATCGCTGTAACGCCACCAACGCCGCGCATCATAATCCGGATTGGGCACAGCGATGATCCCGACTGTAATACTCTTTCCCAAAGCCTCTTCAAAGAGGAGGCGCGTTCGGCGTGCGTGCATATCTTCGGTCATAACATTGACGCTCCGAACAACCATATTATGGTCGCGAAACCAGTTTCGCAGTGCAACGGCCGACCCGTAGGTTCTGTCGCGGTCCATCACACGGGAAGGGACCATCTGGAGGCGCTCATCTGGAAGGCCCCATTTTTTCAAAAGGTCCGCGCCCACACTGGCAGAGGTGTAGAAATCATTAATGTATCCTCCGGTGCCTACTACCGGTCCGCCCGTGGTAAAAACGCGTTCATAGTGGTTACTTCGAAATTCCTTTACCGCCGCGCGAATTGCATACTCGTGTATCCACCCTTCGACCACAAGAATATTCGCATTGACACGATGGGTTATCGCAAGAAATGGGTAAACGCCTTTGAGAACCAGAGCGCCCACTAGCAACAGAGCGGAAGCGACGATCAGTCGGCCACGCCACGAAAGCGACCATCGCTCCTTGCGATCAAACACGCCCCACATCGCACGGACCGGCGCCGCCTGTGCCAATGGAACAGACGAAGCAACACTATTTTGCATTGGAGAAACTGGTACGGGATTTCAGTTCTCGCAGAGTATCAACGAGCGAAAACGCCACTCGACGCATTGAAGGTACAAGATAAATTAAGGTCGCTCCAGCGAGAAGGCCAACGGGGGCGCAGACGACCAATTGCACTAAGGGAAATAGAAAAGAATAGGCACGCCGATGAAAAGCCCGGCAACGGAATAGGCGATGGCCACCCCGGCAGGACCAAACGGGAGACCGGCAACAAACGAGGCAACGGTGATACAAGAACCCAGCAAACTATTAATTAACCAATCTTTGCCGCGCCCCTGGGTCTGGAACAGCCAGGTTGAAGCCCCCGCCAGCGGAATGCAAAGCGCCGCAATGCTAAAGCCAGCGAAAATAGGCGCCGCCTGTTCCCATTTCGAGCCAAGCACAACAAGAGTCAGGGGACGAGCAAGAGCTAGTAGCAGGCCGGTGGACAGGAAGCTTATCAGCGCCATGGCCTCGTACACGCGAAGAAATGTGCGACGGTATCGGTCAGGCTCAGTCTGGATCCGCGATAGTGCCGGAATCAGCACGGCATTGATCGGTATGGTGAATTGTTCCAGCGGCCGGATCAGAAGGATGGAGGCCCTGGAATACAACCCTACCGCCGCGGCGCCAAAAAACCGGCCAATCAAAAGGTTGTCCGCGCCACGGGCGAGCGAGTATATTAGGCTCCCGATGGTAAGATTGGCGCCGAAGGTCAACATGGGCCAGGTTTGAGTGTTACGGGAGGGTAATTTAGGTCGCCACCCCGAAATTAACCAGGCTAGCACAAGCCTGACGGCGACCTGCGTCACAGAGGCGCCGACCAGAGCCCAGTAGCCATATCCCAATAAAGCCATGCCAACGCCAGTCAGATAACCGGTAAGCAAGGAAACAATGTAGATCATCGCGATGACCCCAAAACGCATCTGCCGGTTCAACAGCGCAATGTGTTGAACCGTCGAACTGGCAAACAGAAAGGTACCTGAGAGCACGAGCGTGATGCCTACAAGCCGCGGTTCGCGAAAGAACCACGCGACTACTGGCGACAAGGCAGCGACGAGCAGTGTAGTAACACCACCCACGCCGACGTTTACCCAGTACAGATTGGACACCTGTGCGTGCGTAATCTCCCGCCGCTGAACTGTGGCCGTCGAGAGCCCGGCATCCTGAAACATCCAGAGAAAACCCATGACTGTGGTGACCATGGCATAGAGGCCGAAATCCTTGGGTGTGAGCAGACGCGCCAGCACCATGATGGACGCGAGGTTTAACAGGAACTGGGTTCCCTGGGACACGATCGTGATAAAAGCTCCCGAGATCGTCCG
>QHOK01000203.1 GCA_003218755.1 Verrucomicrobiota bacterium | reverse complement strand
GGAAACAGGATGACGTCGCGAATCGATTCTGCGCCAGTGAGTAGCATGGTGAGCCGATCGATTCCGATGCCAAAGCCGCCGGCCGGCGGCATGCCATACTCGAGCGCGAGCAGAAATTCTTCGTCGATCTTTTGCGTCTCTTCGCCTGCCTGTTCGAGCAGACGCTGACGTTGCAGAAGCGGATCGTTTAACTCGCTGTAGCCCGGCGCGATCTCCGCTCCGTTGATGATGAGCTCGAAAACGTCGACGAGCGAATTGTCCTCGGCGTTTTGTTTTGCCAGCGGCACCAACTCTTTGGGACAATGGGTGACGAAGAGCGGATCGACCGTCGCTTCTTCGATCAACTTTTCAAAGACATGCTGGGTGACTTCGAAGTCGGCCAGTTGCGCCAAGATTTCCACTCCCAGTTCTTGCGTGGCGCGGTCGCGTCGCTGTTTGCTCGATAGCTCGAACCAATCTTTTCCCGCAACTTCGCGCACTAGATCGTGGTAGCGGGCATGGCGCCACGGCCGTTTCAGGTTGACCCTGCGCGCGATTTTGCCATCGGCGTCGTGATGCTCGATTGTCAGCGAGTCGCAAATCTTCTCGGCTAAGTAACAAATGAGTTCTTCGACGAGATTCGCCATCTTTTCAAAATCGGCATACGCCCAGTAAGCTTCGAGCATGGTAAATTCCGGGTTGTGTTTTCGTGAGATGCCTTCATTCCGGAAGTTGCGGCTGATCTCGAAGACCTTGTTGAACCCGCCTACGAGCAAGCGTTTCAAATAAAGCTCCGGCGCGATGCGCAGATACAGATCGAGGCCGAGCGCCTTGTGATGAGTGCCAAACGGTTGGGCAGCGGCGCCACCAGCAACGCTTTGCAAAATCGGTGTCTCCACTTCCAAAAAACCGCGCTCTTCGAAGAAACGGCGGGCTTCCCGCACAATCATGATCCGTTTCTCGAAAACGACCCGCGAACGCTCGTTCGTGAGAAGATCGAGGTAACGCTGGCGGTAGCGTGCCTCGATGTCCTGTAATCCGTGCCATTTTTCTGGGAGCGGCCGCAAAGCTTTCGCAAGTAACTGGAACGTGCGCACCTTCACGGTCGGTTCCCCGCTTTTAGTGAGAAAGCATATGCCCTCAATGCCGACGAGATCACCAATATCGAGCAGGCGAAAAAGATCGACCAATTCAGCGCCGACTTCTGTCGCGTGAATATAAATCTGAATCCGCCCCGTAGCATCGCGCAGGTCGAGAAAGTGGCTTTTGCCCATGTCGCGGTGCGCGGTGATGCGGCCAGCCGCGCGAAGGGCGTCACCCTCTTTGAATTTTTCGCGCACCTCCGCGATAGATCCGCTTGGCTCGAAACCGGCCCCGAATGGCTCGACTCCTTTCGATCGAAGCGCGTCGAGTTTTTTGCGCCGCAGTGCGATCAGCTCATTCTCTTCGTCCATCATCGGCGAGCGAATGTAAAGCGCCGCGCGGAAATGAACAGCCTGAAAGAAGCGTTAGCTTTGCCAGGTTAAATCGTGAATCGTTGAAGCGTTAAACCGTTAAAAAAGTTACAGGGTTTGCAAAGTTACAAAGGTCGAGTCTCGGTTGTAACGATGTAACCTTTTTAACCTTTCGCCTCCTATCGGCAATATTGGGTTTGCCAACGAAATATTGACAATGAGATAGTTGCCGGAGCGCTACGCCGATCTTTCGTCGGCGTGGTGCCACACACAAATGCCTGTCGATTTAGCGGAAACAACTTCGAAGATGGGAGGACCACTGGTAAAGCAGTTCTCCGTTTTTCTGCCGAACAAGGTGGGAGCAATGCTGGACATTGTGAAGCTGCTCAACACTCAGAACACTCACGTGGTAGCCCTGAGCGTGTCTGAATCCACCGACTCGGCCATCGCTCGGATTATCGTGAGCGACCCAGGTCGCGTAGAGAAATTGTTTCGGGAAAAAAACGTCGCTTTTGGGGTTTGCGAAGTGGTGGTGGTGGAAGTGCGAGAAGTGGCCACACAGCTGGTGAAGCTGCTCGCCGCGTTGGTGATGGCCGAAGTCAATGTGCATTTCACGTATTCCTTGCTCATAAGGCCGCGCGGCTTTGCCGCGATCGCCCTCCATGTCGACGATACGGAATGCGCTTCTTCAGTACTGATGGGTGAAGGATTCAAAATGTTGAGTCAGAACGATATTTCCCGGTAGGCGTACCTCGAC
>QHOK01000090.1 GCA_003218755.1 Verrucomicrobiota bacterium | reverse complement strand
AATTCCGACCCCAACAAAACCTCCCACGAGGGCGAGCCACACAATTGGGCTTGGTCTGGCCGCCATTCCCGACACCCAGCCGAGCAGCACAATGTAAATGGGAACAACAGCCACGATCAGCGCCGCCAGTCCGGAGTCGATGTACTTTTCTGAGATTGTCACCCCGCCGTTGCCTGCGAGCAGCAAACACGCGCCAATAATCAGCGATGTGCGCCAGTTGGCCCAACTCGATTTGCCGATGCCTTGCGACCAGGCGATCGCATACATGATTAATCCCGCCAGCGCGAATCGCGCGCCTGCCATTAGAAACGGTGGAATCGTTTCGATCGCGAACCGAATACCAAGAAAAGTCGAACCCCAAATCACATAGAGGGCGGCGAATGCGATGATCACCTGGGTTCTTTTCGGCGCGGGCATGAAGCATTGACCATCTCGCATTCGCCGGACAGAGCAAACGCCAGCTTCGTGCGGTAGCTAACTGGCAGAGACGGCGCGCTGCGACGTCCGGGCATCGCAGTGCGATGTCCCTACTTTTATGCGCCGAGGATTATGTCCGTTGCACCCGATGCGCGTTGCGATTGGATCGCGACACGTCTACACGCCGCGCCTGAAAAGCAATCGATACAGCAACAACAGGATCATTGCGCCGACAACCGACATGATCCAGCCAGCGACGTAATTCTCGCCCGCAAAGATGCGACCGATCCAAGTCCCTACGAATGCGCCGGCGATGCCGAGCAGAATCGTAATGATGCAACCACCGGGATCTTTCCCCGGCATCAACAGCTTTGCGATAGCACCGACAACAAGGCCGATAAGCAAAACCCAAAGAATAGAATGAGCGCTGAAGTCCATATTCGACGAGTTCTATCGGATCGACTCATCCTCGGCAAGGGAATTAGTTTGAACCAGATTTTTTCGGAACTGTCGGCTTGTGGTCGTCCACGGCGCGCCCGGCGGTCGCGCCCTACCCACCGGTTAAAGTTGAATCACTTGGGCGGATTGTATGTCTCCACTGGAGCGAATCTCGCTCAGCAACTCTTCGCTGGGCGTGGTGTCGAGATTCAACACGGTGAGCGCCGTGCCGCCGGCCTGATTGCGGCTGAGCGACATCGTGGCGATGTTCACGCCGTGTTCGCCAAGCAGCGTGCCGATGCGCCCGACCATCCCGGGGCGATCGGTGTTTTCCAACACGAGCACCACGCCGTGCGGACGGGCTTCAACCGGCCGGCTGTTGATGCTGACGATTCGCGGCGTAGCCCCGAAGAACGCACCACCGACCGATACTGTTTTTCCTTCTGCGACGGCTGAAAGTTCGAGCATATCCGTGTAATCCCCCGGCGCGCTCAATCGCGATTCGGTAACTTTCAGACCGAGAGTCTCGGCAAACGCGGGCGCGTTCACTTCGTTGACTTCGCTGCCACCGGCGATTTGCAAAAAGCCTTTCAACACCGCACGAGTGATCGCAGTGGTATCCGTCTCGTTGACTTTGCCGCTGTAATTAATGTTGAGCGATTCGGCGCGTTTCGGCGCGATCTGCGATAGAAATCTGCCAAGCTTTTCGCCGAAACGCAGATGCGGCCCGATGACCGCCAACGTTTTCGCGTCGAGATTGGGCATGTTCACCGCATTGCGAATGGTGCCTTCGAGCAGCGCCGCGCGGATGGATTGCGCGATCTCGATGCCGACGCTCTCCTGTGCTTCCGCCGTTGACGCGCCGAGGTGCGGCGTCAGAACAAGGTTCGGCGCGCTGCGCAATGGCGAATCGGACGATAGGGGTTCAATTTCGAAAACATCCAGCGCCGCGCCCGCGACGTGCCCCTCTTGCAACACCTGAACCAGCGCGGCCTCATCAATCAAACCGCCGCGTGCGCAGTTGATGATGCGGACGCCGCGTTTTGTTTTTCCCAAACGCGCCGCATCGAGAATGTGGCGCGTCTCTGCGGTGAGCGGCGTATGTAGCGAGATGAAATCGGCGCTCGTAAGTAAATCGTCCAGTTCGTCCACCACCTCCACTTGCAGGGTGCGGGCACGCGTTGCTGATAGATATGGGTCATAGGCCATCACCCGCATCCCAAAAGCAATCGCGCGCCGGCTCAACTCGCTGCCGATCCGGCCCATGCCGATAACGCCAAGCGTCTTATTGTAGAGCTCAACGCCTTCGAAATTCTTTTTGTCCCAACTTTTACTGCGAACGTTTGCGTCTGCCTGCGGAATCTTGCGCGCCACCGCGAGCAACAATGAAAATGCGTGTTCGGCAGTGGAAACGGTATTTCCACCGGGCGCGTTGAGCACGACAATGCCGCGGCGCGTCGCCGTCTCAACATCGACATTGTCCACCCCTACTCCGGCGCGGCCTACCACGCGAAGTTTCGCGCCGGCGTTCAAAACGTCCGCCGTGACTCTTGTCTGGCTGCGCACGATCAGCCCGCTGAATGGCCCGATAAGGGCAATAAGTTCTTCTTCGCTCAGGCCGGTCTTGATCGCGACATCAAGCTCGTTGTCGCGTGAAAGCTCATCCGCTCCGCGTTGCGAAATTGCATCGGCGATAAGGACCTTGGGCGGAAGCACGGTAGTTTTACGTTCTTAAGTGTTAAAGGAAAGATGTAG
>QHOK01000056.1 GCA_003218755.1 Verrucomicrobiota bacterium | reverse complement strand
TTCTCGTAAACCGCCACGCTCAAATGGTTTTTCTGCGCAAAAGAAATTGTGTATTGCTTCGGCGAAAATTCGAATCCGAGCTCTTCAAGCAGCGCATGAAGTTTCGTTGCCTGCCCTTTCGTCAGCGCGTGAGTGTACGAATTCAACTTCCAACGCTCAATGCTCAACGCCCAACTCTCAACTCTGAATTCGAGGTTGGACGTTGGGCGTTCGGCGTTCGACGTTCCGCAAAGGAATTATGTCTCCGAAAAACGTTCGCGCGTTCCGCCGCTCTCTTCTTCGCTGGTATCGCCGCGACGGCCGCGATCTCCCCTGGCGGGGCACTCGCGACGCGTATGCAATCCTCGTCTCCGAGTTCATGCTCCAGCAAACTCAGGTCGCCACCGTGATCCCTTATTTCAACGCGTGGCTCCGCCGTTTCCTCGATTTTGCTTCACTCGCTCGCGCTTCCGAAAATCATGTGCTCCACGCGTGGCAAGGCCTTGGCTATTACGCTCGCGCGCGAAATCTTCACGCCACGGCAAGGGCCGTCGTAGATCGGCACCGCGGACGTTTCCCGCGATCAGTTGAGCAAATGCAGCAACTTCCCGGAATCGGAAAATACACCGCGCACGCCGTCGCCAGTTTCGCGTTTAACCAGCCGGCGCCGATTGTCGAAACCAATACCGGACGTGTTTTGGCGCGTATTCTCAACTTTCGACGTCCGATCGATCAGACCGCCGGCCAGAAAGCGCTCTGGCAGCACGCCGCCGCGTTTGTTCCAAAGCGCTCCGCGCGCATTTACAACTCCGCGCTCATGGATCTTGGCGCGCTCGTTTGTCTCCCGCGCCGACCGCGATGCGGAGTGTGTCCAGTTAAAAAATTTTGCCGCGCAATAAATCCAAAAACTCTGCCGGTCAGGAAATTTCGACCGCGCACAAAGCGACTCACCGAAAAGCACGCGTTTGTAGTTCGTCAGGGCAAGATTCTGCTCGAACAATCAGCCGCACGCTGGCGCGGCATGTGGATTTTGCCGCCGCTGCGAACGAGTGCGGCAAATCAACAACCAATCTACAAATCGATTTTTCCTTTCACAAATCATCGTGTCGCGTTGAACGTTTACGCCCGAAGCTGGCGGAAGATCGACAAACACTCGCAGCGCTGGCTCAGAATCGATTCGCTCGACTCGATCCCGATCCCTTCCGCACATCGAAGGGCGATGCGACATCTTCTCAGCGAAGCAACAGCAGCAACATCACGCCGGCAGCGGTCGTCAGAATCGTGATCGGGATGCCGAAGCGCGCATAATCCCAGAACCCGACTTCCAGATGTTCGCGCGCGGATTCGACCACGATCATGTTCGCGACCGAGCCGACGATCGTGAGATTGCCGGCAAACGTCGTCGCAAGCGCGAGCACCTTCCACATCACCAGCGGCTCCGAGAAGCGCGCGATCCAGTTCGCTGCCACGAGCACGAACGGAACGTTTGAGAAAACGTTCGAACCGGCCACAGAAAACCACGCGAGGTTCCACGCCTGCGCCGGTGCGGTTGATCCGAAGAGCGGTTGTAATCGCCAGTAGATCGCATCAGGCAAACCGGTATCGCTCAGGCCGTCGACCACGATGAAGAGCGCAGCGAAAAAAACGAGCAGATGCCAATCGACTAGTTTGAGCACGTCGTGCGTGTCGCGCCGGGCGAGCACCATCACCAGCACCGCGCCGGCCATCGCCGTCCACGCCAGGTTGAAGCCGGCGACGAAACCGGCAAAGATCGATACGAACACAACGCAAACAAGCGCGAACAAACCGCGCTCGAGTTTTGGGACTGCATGGACGGAACGATCAATCGCTGTTTCGCGCAACATTTTGCGAAAGCCCAAACGCAAAATGCAGAAGTTAATCGCCAGCCCGACAATAGCCGCCGGCAGGAGCGCCCGCGAAAATCCCAGAAACGAAATGCGTGAGAAATGTCCGATGATCATGTTTTGCGGATTGCCCACCAGCGTGGCCACGCTGCCGATGTTTGCGCTGGTGGCGAGCGCGATGAGATACGGCAGCAGCGGTAATTTCCCGCGCCGGATGACGGCCACCACAAGTGGTGTGAGCAGCAAGCAAATCGTGTCGTTCACCAGCAGTGCGGAGAGAATTCCCGAGGTGAGTGTGACGTAAAGCAACAGCCGCGCCGGAGTTTGTGAGTAATTCAGAACGAGTTCCGCCGCCCATTCGAAAAAACGCGCGAGATAGAGGTAGGCCGAAATCAGCATCATGCCCAGCAATAGCACCAGCGTGTCGTAGTTGATTGCGCGATACGCGCGCTCCGGCGTCATCACGCCGGTGGCAATCATTAGTACCGCGCCTAACAACGCCGCGGCCGGGCGATTCAACGGCAGAATCTTGAGTTGCCGGCTGCTGATGAGCACGTAGGTGATCACGAAAATCGCGCTTGCGACAAGCTCCCGCTGCCAGTGATTCACACGCGTGCATAACGGATGCCGGCTTGCTTTTCAACGGCGCGGCGTCCGCTTCGCTTTCGCTGCTTTCAATGAACGTTGAACCTTGAACGTTTCTCTGCGATAAACTTTCGAATCGCACGAACACTATGCGGAGCATGACTGGATATGGGCGCGCCGAGACGGATCACGCGGGAACGAAATTTAGCGTCGAGCTCAACTCGGTGAACCGAAAGCAAAGCGACATCGTAATCAATTTGCCGCGCGATTTGGGAGAGCTCGAACCGCGCATTCGCCAAACGATCAACGAAAACATTTCGCGCGGTCGGACCAATGCCACCATCACCCTTCACAGCGGCGCAGACGGCGCGCGCAGCCTGGCGCTCAATACCGAACTCGCCCGCTCCTATCATGAAGCGATGCGCACACTGCAAAAGGAACTGAACGCGCCGGGCGAGATCACGATCAGTACAATCCTTCAGGCGCCCGGCGTCATGCGGTTCCCGGAAGAAGCCATGAACGCGGAAGAAGCATGGCCGGCGGTTGAACGGGCGCTGCACGGCGCGCTCGCTGATTTAATCAAAATGCGAGAGCGCGAAGGCAAACATCTAGCCAAGGATTTGATTCATCGTCTCAAAGCGATCCGGAAAAAGCTCAAGGAGGTTCGCGCGCTTCATCCCGACGTGGTGAAAAGATATCGCGCCGCGCTGCTCGACCGAATTCAAAAAGCTGGGCTGCCGATTGCCAGCGAGGATGAACGTGTGCTCAAAGAAATCTCCTTTTTTGCCGATCGCGCTGACGTGTCAGAAGAGTTGACGCGCCTTGAGAGTCACCTCGCCCAATTCGCTCATCACTTGCGCAGCAAAGAGCCTGTCGGTCGGACATTGGAATTCATCACACAGGAAATTTTTCGCGAGCTCAACACACTGGGTGCAAAGGCAAATGACGCCGCCATTTCACAGCGCGTCATCGCCTGCAAGGCCGAACTGGAGAAGATTCGCGAGCAAGTTCAAAACCTTGAGTAAACAGTTCAGTCGCCACGGAATTCTCTTCGTCGTCTCCGCGCCATCGGGCGCGGGTAAGACCACGCTGGTCGAGGCGCTGCGGAAAACACCGAATCTTTTTTATTCCGTCTCCTGCACCACGCGAGCGCCGCGCGCCGGTGAAATTGACAGCCAGGATTATCAATTTCTTTCAGATGCGGATTTTCGCGCGCGACTGAAAGCCAGCGATTTTCTGGAGTATGCCCAGGTGCATGGAGACTATTACGGCACATTGCGCGAGCTCGTACTGTCGAATTTGAAGAACGGAGTCGATGTCTTGATCGACATCGATACTCAGGGCGCCGCCACCATCCGCAATTGCGACGATCCAATCATTCGCCAGGCCCTCACCGATGTTTTTATTATGCCGCCCGATCTCGACGAATTGCGGCGACGTTTGCGCAAACGCGGCACCGAGACCGAAGAGCAGATCAAACGCCGGCTGGAAACCGCGGCGCGAGAGATGGAATCATGGCCCGACTACCGCTACACGATCATTAGCGGTTCAGTTGAAGAAGACCTGAAAAAATTCCGCCAGATCATGGCTGCAGAGAGTTATTTGAGCCGGCGTTTGATCCATAGGGGACGCTGTTAGCGTCCAATTGATAAGACAAAGCCAAACGATAACGGAAGCTAATCAGCTTCCCCTACGCCAGATTCGCGACTAAGTTCTTCATCTTGAATGGAAAAAGACTCAAGAGGCAAACGCGATAAAACCAGCGCGCGAAAAGTCGTGCGCATTCGGCCAGGGAGAAAATCAATTGTCCTCGGTGTCACGGGATCGATCGCTGCGTATAAATCTGCTGAGCTGGCCAGTCTCCTCGTCAAACAAGGCCACGAAGTTTTTGTCGTCATGACGCAGGATGCGACCGAATTCATTTCACCGCTCACTTTGCAAACGCTTTCCAAAAATCCGGTGACGACAAGCTTCTACGACGAGAAAGAAAGCTGGCGACCCGGCCACATCAACCTCGCGGACCGCGCGAATCTGCTCCTGATTGCGCCCGCCACCGCGCACATCATCGCTGAACTCGCGCACGGCTTAGCTGATCACCCGCTTGCGGCGATCGCGCTCGCCACGCGCGCGCCGATTTTGCTGGCGCCAGCCATGAACGGAAAAATGTGGCAGCATCCGGCGACAGTGGAGAATGTGGAAAAATTGCAAACGCGCGGCGTTGAATTTATCGGCCCCGAAGAAGGAATGCTGGCGTGTGGTTACGAAGGAATTGGCAGGCTCTGGAAAGTGAATGACATTGCGTTCCGCGCGGAGTTCCTGCTTGCGCGGCAGGATAATTTGATCGCGTGAGATTTCTCGTCACGGCCGGGCCGACGCGCGAGCCGATCGATCCGGTTCGTTACATTTCGAATCGTTCATCGGGAAAAATGGGCTACGCCATTGTGGAAGCGGCGCTCGAAGCCGGGCACGATGTCATCTTGATTTCGGGCCCGGTCAACCTCGCGCCACCGAGCAACGCAAAATTGGTTTCCGTTTCCACCAGTGACGAAATGTTCGACGCGGTGCACCGGCAGGCGAACAAATGCGACGTGTGCATCCTTTGTGCCGCTGTTGCTGATTACAAGCCGGCCAAAGTTTCGCCGGTAAAGATCAAAAAGCGCAGCGAAAATTTTTCACTCGAATTAATTCGTACGCGCGACATTCTCGATTCGTTAGGCCACCAACGCGATCGACGTTTCCTTCTCGTCGGTTTCGCTGCCGAAACGAATCACGTGAAAGAAAACGCCGCGAAGAAACTGCACGATAAAAATTGCGACATCATCGTCGCCAACGACGTGAGCAGCGCCAATTCGGGAATTGAAAGCGATGCGAATGAAGTGACGATTCTCTTCCAAAATGGCGCGCCACAGAAAATTTCGCGCGCGCCAAAAAAGATTATCGCGAGCGAGCTCGTCAAAATTTTTTCCAAAATTCGCAACAAAAATGTTTGACAAAAAAAATGTGACGATTACTGAACGCAATTGAGTGAAGTCATTCCCAACTCTTCACCATTTCCGCGCGTTGCGGATTGAAAGGGGGGAATTAGTCGATGGCAAAAAAGAAAGCAGCAAAGAAAAAATCAGCGAAGAAAAAGAGGCATTAAGCCCAACGCTGGATTAACGACTCCGAATTTCTTCGGAGTCACAACTCCTAACTTCAACCCGGGAGGAGAATTTATTTTCCTCCCGGTTTTTTTGTGTCCTGTAGCCGCATCCCTATGGGAAGCGAGACGCTGATGCGTTTGCGCCCGTACGCCATGCCGCCCGCAGGGCGGTGGCTACAAGTAATCGTTTGGCAGAGCGTAAGCACAATTCTATCTATCTCTGATCATGAAGCATTATCTCGACACGGCCGAGCAGGCTGCACGACGGGCGGGAAAGTTGCTTCGGGAAAATTTCCGCCGGCGGCAGCGGGTCAACGCCATAGCCGCGCACGATGTGAAACTGCAGATTGATATTGAGGCGCAGGAGTTGATTACTGACTTGCTTCTCAAAGAATTTCCGGGGCACGCGCTGTATGGTGAAGAAGGTGTCGCTGGCGATCAGTCCACCGAGCATCAGTGGGTCGTCGATCCACTTGATGGCACGGTTAATTATTTCTACGGCATCCCTCATTTTTGCGTCTCGATTGCCCTCCGCGTGCGCAGCGAAATCATGGTCGGCGTCATCTACGATCCAATTCGCGAAGAGATGTGGGCTGGGCAGAAGGGCGAGGCACCGAAATTAAATGGTCGTCCCTTCCATGTGAGCGATCGCGCCGACCTGGCGGAAGCCGTTATCTCCATCGGGCTCGCCAAGACCGGCGAGACGATCAACGCGAATTTCCCGTTGCTCCAGGCAATGATTCATCGCGTGCGTAAATGCCGCGTGCTCGGCAGTGCTGCGCTGGACATGGCTTACGTCGCATGTGGACGATTCGATGCTTACATTGAAACTGGAATCAGCTTGTGGGACATCGCAGCGGGCTGGCTTCTGGTTGAAAATGCCGGCGGAACTGTCGATCTTCGCCCGCTCGAACACATGAAAGACAAATACAGCATCGTCGCGTCGAATGGTGTTATCGATTTGAAACTATGATGCTAATGACGAAGCACGAAGGTTTGTCTGCGGTAGTGTCCGCGGTCCTCAGCGGACTTCGACATTCGCCATTTGGATTTCCTTCGTCATTCGCCATTCGGATTTCGCCATTTCCCCCATGATTCGATGTGGAATCGGCTATGATGTGCATCGGCTCGCCGAAGGACGAAAACTGATTTTGGGTGGCGTCGAGATTGCGCACTCGCGCGGGCTCGAAGGCCATTCAGATGCCGATGTTCTGTCGCATGCGATCGCCGATGCCTTGCTGGGCGCGATTGGCGGAGGCGATATCGGCCAACATTTTCCAAACACCGACGAATCACTTCGCGGCATCAGCAGCATCGATATCTTAAAGCGCGTGATCAAATTGCTCGCGGAAAAAAGAGCGCGGGTGGTAAACATCGATGCAACCGTTCTGGCCGAAGAACCGAAACTTGCGCCACACGTTGCGGCGATCCGAAAAACGATTGCCGACGCGATCGGCACTTCCGATTCGAATGTGAGTGTGAAGGCGACCACGAACGAAAAGCTCGGCGCAATTGGACGCAGTGAGGGGATTGCCGCAATCGCGGTGGCAATCGTTGAAGTGAAATGATTTTTTTGTCATTCCGAGCGGAGCGTAGCGGAGTCGAGGAATCTCTTGCTGTTAATCACAGCCAATTAGAGATGTTTCGACTTCGCTCGACATGACAAATGCGGTTTTTTAATACCTACTCGCGCGAAATCGAAGAGTTCGAGCCGCGTGATCCGGCTGCGCGCCTGATCCGCATCTACACTTGCGGGCCGACTGTTTACAGCCGCGCGCACATTGGAAATTTTCGCGCCTATATCTTTGAAGACTTGCTTCAGCGCCACCTCGAGCTGCGCGGTTACAAGGTGCATCGCGTGATGAACATCACCGATGTGGACGACAAAACGATCCGCGGCGCGCGCGAGGCCAAAGTGCCGCTGGCAAAGTTCACCCAGCAATTCAAACAGGCATTTTTTGAAGATCTCAAAACATTACGAATCAAACCCGCCGATGAATTTCCTGCCGCCACGGAGCAGCGTTACATCGACAGGATGATCGACATGATCGGCGTGCTCATCTCGCGCGGGCTCGCTTACCAAGCTGAGGACAAATCGGTTTATTATCGGATCAACAAATTTCCAAATTATGGAAAGCTCGCGCATTTCGATCTTACGCAGTTGCAATCAACCGGGCGTGTGAAGCATGACGAATACGACAAGGAGCACATCGGCGATTTCGCGCTCTGGAAAGCGTGGGACGAAGAAGACGGAGACGTGAGATGGGATTCGCCCTGGGGACCTGGCCGTCCCGGCTGGCACATCGAATGCAGCGCGATGTCGACTGCGCTACTCGGCGACCAAATCGATATCCACTGCGGTGGCGTCGATAACATTTTCCCGCATCACGAAGCCGAGATCGCGCAGAGCGAAGGAGTGACGGGAAAGAAATTCGTCTGTTGCTGGCTGCATTGTGCGCATCTGCTGGTGGACGGCCAGAAAATGGCGAAGTCCTTAGATAATTTCTACACCGTGCCGGATGTTCTGGCTAAAGGTTACACCGGGCGCGAGCTCCGTTACGCGCTCATGCGCGTGCATTATCGGGCGCCGCTCAATTTCACCTGGGACGGAATGAATGAGGCTCGCGAGTCGCTCGCTCGCATTGATGAGTGGCTTGCCCGATTGCACGAAATTGCACAAAAAGAAAATGTCCAACTCTCAACGGCGAACGCCCAACGCCCAATTGAAAAATCCGAGTTCGAAGAAGCGCTCGATGATGATCTGAACATTTCCGCTGCGCTGGGATTATTGTTTGAGTCGATTCGCGAAACGAATCGCGCGATGGATGAAAACAAACTCGACGCCGCCACCGCAAGTGCGTGGCTGGATTGGTGGAAACGAATCAACACTGTTCTTGATGTCGAAGCTGAGGCCGAAATCGTAGTTCCACCGGAAGTGGCGCAACTTGCAAGGGAGCGCGAGAACGCAAGGCGGGAAAAAAATTGGAAACGAAGCGACGAACTGCGCGAGCGAATTTCCGTGCTCGGCTGGGAAGTGCGCGACACAAAAGACGGTCAGAAACTCGCGCGGCGCGCAGCGAAGTGATTCCCAGAATTTGCGCTCGCAACAGCATACTCGTTTCGTCATCTTGAGCGCTGAAATGTTTGCGCCGTCCGATTTTCTCGACCTCGAACATACGGCCCATCCGAAGTTGTTCGAAAACCAAAATTACGTCTGGGACGCACTTAAACAGATTGCGAGTTATCTGCAGTTTCGCTTAAAGCCCGCGATTCTAGGCGAGTTGATGGGCAAGCCGTTTATCAGCAACCATGTTTTCATTGGCAGAGGAACGATCGTTGAGCAGGGCGCGGTGTTAAAAGGCCCGGCGTGGATCGGTGAAAATTCCAAGATCCGCAGCGGTTGTTACGTGCGCGAGAACGTGATCGTCGGCAATGGCGTCGTCATCGGCAACTCGTGCGAGTTCAAGAATTGCATTCTCTTCGACGAAGTGCAGGCGCCGCACTTCAATTACGTCGGCGATTCCATCCTGGGTCATCACGCGCATCTTGGCGCCGGCGTGATTCTCTCGAACGTGAAACTTAATCACAGCGAAATCTCGGTGATCACGCCTGACGGCGAGATCGGAACTGGCCTCCGAAAATTCGGCGCGATCGTCGGCGATCGGACAGAGATCGGCTGCAACGCAGTCATCAATCCAGGCTCGGTGATCGGCCGCGAATGCATGATTTATCCAGGCGTAAACTTCCGCGGCGTCCTGCCAAACGGCAGCATGGTGAAACTGCGGCAGGAATTGCAGGTCCTGGAAAAACGTTAACTAGCAAAGAGTACCAGCGGGATATCAGACGCGGATGGGGGGGGATTCGAACCCCCGGTGCCTTTCGGCACACACGCTTTCCAGGCGTGCACAATCAACCACTCTGTCACCCATCCAAGCGAATCTTCCTCTTCCTCTGCATCTTAGTCTTAGCGCCGCTTGAGACAACAGACTAGGGCCAGGAGGAACAGGGAGAGGAAGATATTACAATTGCAAGCGGCGAAACAATTCGTCGAGCGGCAGTTGGATGCCGATGTAAAACTCTCCGAAATCCGCGTACTCGGCGCTCACCGGATCGAATCGCATTTTGTAAACGATCGCCTTGATCTGAAACGTATCGCGCGCAAATAACGTGACGGCCCATTCGGCATCGTCGAGACCGGTCGAACCAGTGATGAGCTGTTTCACTTTGCCGGCGAACTCGCGCCCGACGCTGGCGTGTCCTTTCATTAGTTTGCGGCGCTCATCATAAGCGAGCGCATACCAGTTGCGCTGCTCGCCGCGACGTTTGCTCATGTTGTAGAAACAGACCACCGGCCAATCGGGCAGCGTCGGGTAAACGCGTTCCTGCCGGTAATGTTTTATTCGCTCACGAAATGTCGTCATGGCCTCTTCGAGTTTTGCAGGATCTTTGCGAATACCTGTGTCGAGCGTCTGCGCGTATTCTTCTTCGGTAGTGATGTATTCGCTTTCCTCGGTAAGCGACAGGTAACTGTAAACCGGCGTCAGCACGTCCGCGCCTAGCGAGAGGGAAAGTCGCTTCTCGATCTTGTTGGCACTATGCAAATCGGGCGTGATGAGCATGAACCCAATGTCGGCTTTCGGCGTGATCATGCTGAGCGTGAGCAATTGGGTCGACACCATCGCGCGGACTTCCTGCACGAGCGACGACAGGTTCGTTTTCGCCACGTTTCGCTCCTCGCGACTCAGCAACTGCCATTGGCCATGCTCGATCCGGTAAAATAAATGTACACAATGCCAGCCTTCTTCGGGAACAAGCGCCGTATTCTTATCAGTCATCGCGCTAGTCTCCGACGCGCGGGTTTCTGGTCAAGGGTAGCGCACGCGTCTCGCGTGGTGGTTTCGGCGTCGCGCCGAAACAATTTTCTCTAAAGAAGCGGAACAACCGAGCAGCGATGCCTTTAGGAAAAGTCCGCGATCGCGGGACACGCTCGCCAGCACGCGAGACGCATGCGTTACCCCGGCGTTTGCGCTTTCGGTAAATGCGCCATGCAATATTCCTCGCCGTCTCGCGCGACGCGAAAATCGAGGGTTGGATCCGTCAGCTCCGTGGCGCCGCAGACCGCGCAACGATGCAGGACATCATCGGCGTTGCGTGAATGTGCTTCAAAACGCCGGCGCCGCGTCGTGACCTCTTGGCGATGCCGCGCCTGATGAATAATCTCCGGACCGAAAAAGATGAAATAATTCGCGAAGGCGGCAATGAGCGCAGCGCGGTACGAATTCGAGTTCAGGACAAATCCAAGCAGCAAAAACGCGGCGAAGATCCAGGCGAGCCATTTGATTTTTACCGGCAAAATGAACAGAATATAAATGACCTCGTCCGGGTAGAATCGCGCAAAGGCGAAGAACAACGATGCGATCAGCATACCGTTGGAAAAATTGCTGCCGAAGAAAAACGCAGCGATTGTCGTGCCGATCATTCCGACGAAGAAATAAAGCGTAAGCCGGAAGGGGCCCCACGCGCGTTCGAGACCCTCGCCGATGAACCACAGAAACCAGAGAGCCAGCACGATCCAAAAGCTGAGCGTTTGCGGAACGAAGATGTAAGTGATCAGCCGCCAGACTTCGCCGTGGCGAATGCGCGCCGGATCGAGATCAAGCGCGAAACGGAAATTGGGATTCAGCCACATCAACGCCCACACCAGCGCGGTGAAGCCAATCACAATCCGGATCAACCCTGGAATGCCAAGAAAGCCGAAACGGCGTTCGAGTTTATCCAGCAAAGTCATGAGGTGCCGCAGCGTAAGGTTCACGCGTTTGGTTTTCAACATAGGGCGATTCACCCAATCGCCCCTACCTGTGCTACGTTCGCGTGTGACTGAAGCCGCGCCGAAAAAAACGCCGCTTTACGACGAGCACGTGCGGCTGGGCGCGAAAATGGTTTTATTCGCCGGCTGGCTCATGCCGGTTCAATACACCGGCATCGTCGATGAACATCAGGCCGTGCGAAACGACGTCGGCATCTTCGACATTTCGCACATGGGGCAATTTATCGTCGATGGAGCGGGCGCGTGCGACTGGCTCAACAACATGCTCACAAACAACATCAACAAACTCGATGTCGGCATGGGTCAATACACCTTTCTCCTGAACGAGCGGGGTGGCATCATTGATGATCTGATTGTTTACCGGATTGGGGACCAGAACTTTCTGCTGGTCGTGAACGCCGCTCGCACGGAAGAAGATTTCGCGT
>QHOK01000089.1 GCA_003218755.1 Verrucomicrobiota bacterium | reverse complement strand
AACTGCTCTCGATTCCGTACGAGGGCGCACTCGCTGCAAACGTGCCGCTCAGTCCCGCGCTGCTCCGGCTCGATCCGATGTTCGATCCGCTCAGGAATGATCCGCGCTTCCAAAAACTCGTCGCCTCGCCCACGCCGAACAACACAAAGCGGTAGGATTCGGCGGTTCCTTCCCCTGTGTTTCAGCGCGACTTAAGCGCGTTTTACCTGGCTAATCAAGCGACCTCTGCGACTACTCGCACCGGCTCTTCCACTGCCGTTTGCTGGCAAATTTGCTGGCACTTGCTTCGATCGATTTATGCGGTTGAGCCAGTATGGGGACAGACAGCGGCGACGATTTAAGTCCGATGCAATGGTGAAGAAAGAATCTGGAAGGTGTCCTTCTCTCGATCCCGTAGCGATGCAGAATTCTAGTTGTGCTCGACGTTCCGCTGTCCATCGGTGATTCTCCCCTTTGCGCGACTTCCTTTTCACCGTGCTTTATGTCCACCGAAATTAAAAAGGAAATCTCGCTCGAGATCGCACACGTCCTGTTAATCGACGTTGTCGGTTACTCGAGACTGCTGGTCAATGAGCAAATTGAGTTACTGCAAAATCTCAATCAAATCGTGCGAAACACCGAATGTTTTCGGGCCGCCGAAACAGCCGGCAAACTCATCCGGGTACCAAGCGGAGACGGGATGGCGCTCCTTTTCTTCCACAGTCCGGAAGAACCGGTGCGATGTGCGCTCGAGATCAGCAGAACATTGCAAGAGCATCCGCATATCCAGCTGCGGATGGGAGTGCACAGCGGCCCAGTGAATGAAGTCACCGATGTGAATGACAAGACGAACATCGCTGGAGCAGGGATCAACGTGGCGCAGCGCGTCATGGATTGCGGTGATGCCGGGCATATTCTTTTGTCCGGGCATATAGCGGAAGATTTGACCCAATACCGGCAGTGGCAGCCGTACTTGCACGATCTCGGCGAGTGTGAGGTGAAGCACGGGCTGAGGCTGCACCTGGTTAATCTCTACAAAGACAATCTCGGCAACCCACATCTTCCGGACAAACTCAAGCGAAGAAGAAGATGGAAGCGGACGTCCGCTGTTAGCGTCCGTCCGGTCATTACGCCCCGTTGGCCCAAGTACGTGCTTACAGCTGTTTTGCTCCTTTCAGCTGTGGCTTTGGCGATCAGCTTTTCAGTCTTTTACCGACGAGGCTCACCGGCGGTTGCACGCTCCCCTTCGGGTAAAGCCGCCACCGTAGGACTTCCTATTCCGGAAAAAAGCATTGCGGTGCTTCCGTTTGAAAACCGAAGCGAAGACAAAGCCAACGCCTACTTTGCCAACGGCATTCAGGACGAGATTCTGACCCGCTTATCCAAGATCGCCGATCTAAAGGTGATCTCGCGTACATCCACGCAGCATTACAAAAGCGCCCCTGAAAACCTGCCTGAGATCGCCCGACAACTTGGCGTCGCCCACATTTTGGAAGGTAGTGTGCAGAAGAGCGGCGAGGCCGTGCGCGTGAACGTGCAGTTGATCAAAGCAGCCAATGATTCCCATCTTTGGGCCGATACCTTTGATCGCAAACTGACCGACATCTTTTCGGTCGAAAGTGAAGTGGCCAAAGCCATCGCCGACCAGTTGCGAGTGAAACTCACGGGCCAGGAAGAGCAAGAGATCGCCGCCAAACCGACAGACAACCCCGAGGCCTATGATGCCTATCTGCGCGGTCTGGCTTATACACTGAAAACGCAAACCACACCGGCGCACTCTCTTGGTGCACAGAAATATTTCAGAGAAGCGGTGCGGTTGGACCCGAAGTTCGCTCTTAGCTGGGCACTGCTGTCAAACGTTGATGCGCGCGGCTACATCACACAGACTCTTCAACCAACGGTCGCCCTGCGTGAAGAGGCGCGGCAGGCAGCCGAAACCGCGCTCACTCTTCAGCCCAACCTTGGCGAGGCCGTATGGGCTAAGGGCTATTACCACTACGGCTGTCTAAAAGATTACGACACCGCAGTGCGTTACTTTGAACAAGCACGTCAGTTCCTGCCGAATAGCAGCCAGATTCCTGAATCGCTGGCCTATGTCACGCGGAGGCGAGGCGAGTGGGAGCGGAGCGAGACATACTTTAACGAAGCTGAGCGGCTTGGCCCGCGCGACACTCTAGTACTCGTTGAGCACGCATATTCCTATATTTCCCTTCGGCGTTTCCCGGAAGCGCTGCGGAAGCTTGAGCAGGTTCTCGATATCACACCGGACGATGTAGATGTTCTCGCGCTAAAGGCGAGTATCGCGCAAGCGGAGGGAGACCTGCCGCGGGCCGCTGCGCTACTCGCTCCGCTGTATCTGAACGCCGACGACACCCAGGCGTTGGAAGCACAAGTTTACCAAACGATTTTGGAGCGGCGCCCCGCGCAAATCATCCCTCGGCTAAAGGAAATACTTGCCAAGCCTGATCCAACGCTGGGTTTCGTCAATGGCGAACTGCGCTTTTGGCTAGGCTGGGCGCAGGAAGTTGCCGGCGACCGTAGCGCTGCTCACGAAAGTTGGCGACAGGCGCGCAACGAACTGGAACCTTTTCTCAAAGAACAGCCGGACAATTATAGCCTTATCGGAGATCTCGCGCTGACCATGATGGGTCTCGGTGACAAGGCCAGTGCGTTAGCTCTGTCGGAGCGCGCCATAGCCGCGAATCCAATTGAGAAGGACGCGATGCGCGGTCCGGTCCCAATCGAGATCCTCGCCCGGGTGGCGGCGCGCATGGAAGAACCCGACCGCGCCATCGTCGCTTTACAGAAACTACTTTCGATACCGTATGCAGGTCCACTGGCTGACAACGCGCCGCTTACTCCGGCGCTGCTCCGGCTCGATCCGATGTTCGATCCGCTTCGGAATGATCCGCGTTTCCAAAAACTCGTCGCCTCGCCCGCGCCGAACAACACAAACCGGTAGGATTCGATCGCGGGGGTGCGCCAACGCGCAGAGCGAAGCGGCTAGGCTGCCGGAAGATTCTCGCGCGCGTGCCGAAGCGCTCGCGACATCCAAACAAGTTCGTTCAGAAATTTGTCCACGCGTCCGGCGTAA
>QHOK01000088.1 GCA_003218755.1 Verrucomicrobiota bacterium | reverse complement strand
GCAGTAGTGGCCTACCATTTCGCGGTGCCAGTGTTTCTTGACGCACTTGCGTGGTGGGTTCTTTTTCCGAAATCCGATCGTCTGCCGTTGCGGAAGCTGCTTTGGATGCGCTGGATCGGTGAGTCGGTCAGCACGCTCGTTCCCTCCGCCGCAGTTGGCGGAGACATCGTCCGGGCGCGGTTGGCTGCGATAAATGGCGCACCGTTACCCGTAGCGGCGGGCGCCGTCCTAGTGGACCTTACGCTCGGCGTTTTCACCCAGGCCGCTTTTACGCTGCTCGGTGTAGTACTGCTTGTTGATGTAACGGGACAGAAAAATTTCGTTCGCCCAACTTTGATCGGGACGCTTATCGGTGTCGTCGGCGTTGCGGGTTTCTACTTCGTGCAACGGCTGGGAATGTTCCGCTTTCTTGCCCTCATCGTCGCGCGCCTGGCGAACTCGCCAGAGTGGCAATCGCTCGTGCAGAGTGGCGAGACGCTCGATCGGACCATTCGTACGCTGTACGCGCGGCGACGCGCGGTCGTGATGTGTTGTGTGTGGACGATTATTTCGCTCGTCGCTGGCTCCGGCGAAATTTGGATCGCGCTTCACGCGCTCGATCTCCACGCGACATTCGTTAACGCGCTGATCTTGCAAAGCATGGTGTTAACGATTCGCTCGGCGGCCTTTGCGGTTCCCGGAGGTTTGGGCGTGCAAGAAGGCGGTTATCTTTTCGTCGGTAACCTTCTTGGCATCCCCGGAGATGCGGCCTTCGCTCTGTCCTTGATCGCGAGAGTGCGGGAACTTGCTCTTGGAATTCCAGGGCTGATTTCGTGGCAAGTGATTGAAGCGCGTCGCCTGTGGCGTGGGCGCTTGGCCGCGACTGCTCGATAGTATCCCAAGTGCGCGGTCAGGTCTCGGAGCTTTGCCAAACGGTTTTTTACTTTGGCTGGATTGGCGAAGCTGGTGCGAACGCCCCACCAAATCCATGCCATCCCGCTTGGAAGAGCGAGGTGATCTGTCAGTTCTGCAATTACAACTGGATCTGCGTAGGCGTTGAGGAACGAGAGTGCAAAAGGCAGCCATCGGCGGCCGGGAGCGATTGCAACGACGTCCAATAAGAAGACCAACAAATCATCGGCGTGGCGCGATTTCGCCGGAACCGATTTGTCATGGATAATTTCAAAATCGATCATGCGCGCCCGGCCAGTCTTCTCATCATAGAGAACATTGCTCATCGTTGCATCGCCGTGGGACCACCCGCCGCCAAACTCGTCACTCCAGAGTTGATGGGCCCGGCGCAACTCGCGACCCGTCGCTTCCAGCATCTGCCGCGTGAGTGTGCCTCGAGTCAGGTGCTCCCATAGGGTCTTACCCGGTAACTTATCGACACAGACTGTTTTCGCGCCCGATGCGAGGACGCGAAAGCGATCGCCGTTGAGCATTTGAAAGCAATCCGCTTCCCAACGCCGCCAGTCTTCGACTTTGCTCCAAAAACGAATTGGTATATTCGAGATGCGAAAATACAAATTGCCGAGATCAGCCAATTGTTCGCTGTAAGCGTTACGGCGCTTAAGCACGACTCGCCTCCCACGACGGACTCTCTCGGAGACAGAACTGAGCTTTATGGAATCGACGAACGTCGCTGCGGCATCGGTCAGAGCTCGGGGCATAAGGCGCTCTGTTAAACTTGCCCCATTTTCCTCAATTGGCATTGTCTCTCTTAATCGACGTGATTGCTCCTTACGGTCGTATGAGCTGCTCTTGGCAGGCGAGCCATCTCAAACCGATCTATGATTTTGGCAGAGTAATTGTCTCACCAACTTTCATCCCCCGCAGCTTGGCCTTTATCTTGCGCTTCTTCAGTTCGCGTTCGAACGCTTCAGGCGTGCCGGTCAGTACCGGAAAAGTTCCATAGTGCATCGGAATCACTTCCCGTGGATTGACCAGTTTGACTGCTTCTGCTGCCCGAGCAGGTCCCATTGTGAAATGGTCACCAATACAAACCAGCATTATGTCGATCTTATGGAAACGGGACACCAGCGCCATGTCGGAAAACAAATCTGTGTCGCCCGTATGATAAATCGTTGGGCCATGGCGGAGCGCGATGATCAATCCGCTGGGCGTGCCGGCATAAACCGCCGGTGCGGTTTCCTCCTTGGAAACTCCGGAGCCATGCCACGCGGGCACAAACGTGACTGCGATGTCACCCCTAAGCAGAGTCAGCGTGCCACCCATGTGGCCGGTGGTTTCAACATCAGCGAGCTCACTGGGATAACCGAGCGCGCTAACAATCGCTGCCGATAGATCGAATGTCGCTACCAGTTTCGCGCGGGTCCTTTTCCCGATCTCCACCGCATTTCCCACGTGATCGGAATGTCCATGTGTAACCAGGACAAGATCGACATGGTTGAGCCCGGCGATTTCGTCCTTGGCGTTTTCGAAAACAGGATTCGTCAGCCACGGATCTACGAGCAGAACTTTTCCGCCCGGCGTCACGATCTTGAAAGCCGACTGGCCGTACCAGGTGAGTTGCGTTTCCATGCTCCACAGCAAACCGAAAAGATTTGGCCTAGCAAGAGCAACGACAATGATGACCAGGCTTGCACATGTGCGCTGTCCAAGGAGTGACGGCTTCCCAGCCGTCATTAATTCGGCATTCGACATTCGGCATTCGTCATTTTACTTACGCTCGCCGCTTTATGGACCACGATCACGCCCATCAACATCTCAGCGCGAGCGAAACACGCATGGCCGCACTCATTGCGCGTTCGCGGCGGTATGAGATCAAGCCGGCCGTTTCGATCCGCCCATTCGACGCGCTGGCCG
>QHOK01000087.1 GCA_003218755.1 Verrucomicrobiota bacterium | reverse complement strand
CAGAATGCACACGCCGCCGATGAGCGTCATCAGAATCGCGATAACGATCGCGACAATGGGGCGCCGGACGAAAAACTCGGACATTTCTTAGGGCTTCTTTTGCTGGTCCGCTTTTGAAACCAGCGCGTCGGCGGGAGGGGTCCAGTCTTTTGCGGTGACTGTCGATCCTTCACGCGCTTTTTGGAGTCCTTGCACAACAACTTTGTCGCCTGGCTTCAAACCTTCGGTGACTTCCCACATCGCGCCGATGCGCTCGCCCATTTTCACCGGACGAATGCTGACCTTGTTGTTCTGATCGACAACCGCGACTTGAAAGTTGCCCTGCAACTCGTTCACCGCTTCCTGCGGCACAACCATCGCGCCTTTTTTCATGTCGGCGACAAAACGCACCTTGCCGAATTGGCCCGGCCGCAAAATGTTTCCCGGATTCGGAAACGTCACATAGCAGCGGATCGATCCAGTCTTCGGATCCAAGCTGCGATCGAGCGCATAAAACTTACCTTTATGCGGATACACCTCGCCGTTGCCGAGGATCAAGTCGAAGTCGAGGCTTTTTATGTAAGCATTGCGCTCAGTTGCGTCAGGATGGCGCGAAACAAAATCGGTGAACGGCCCTTCGCCCGCGGTGACGACAGCTTTGATCGGGTCAATCTGTGAAACGGTCGTGAGCGGTCCCGTGCTTGGCCCGACCAGATCGCCCACCTGATTGTTTGCGAACCCAGCAACGCCGTCGATCGGCGCGGTGATCTTTGTATAACCAAGGTTGAGCTCTGCCTGTTTCACCGCCGCTTCGTCGGCTTCAACATTCGCTCTGCTTGAACCAGCAGCTGCAACGGCGGTATCTCGCTCCTGATCACTGATGACTTTTTTCTTAAACAAATCCATCGCGCGCTTTTCGTCTGCGTCTGTTTTCGCCTGATTGGCTTTATCTCTTGCCAGAGTACCCTTGGCCTGCGCCAATGCGGCTTCGAAGGGACGCGGATCAATCTGAAAAAGGAGGTCACCCTTCTTTACCACGCTGCCCTCCTGGTAGTCGCGCGAAACGATGTAGCCTTGTACCTGCGCGTTGATGTTGGCGTTGATGAAGCCATCCAGCGTGGCCACGCGTTCCAGCACACGCGGCACATCTTGCGGGGTGACGGTGGTGACGAGCACCTCCGGCGCGTTGACAGGGGCCTGAGCCGGTTTGCGCGAACAACCCGTGGCGAACGACAGATAGATCAGCAGCGCTCCCAGAACAGTAAGTTGGTTCATCGCTCCTCTTTTGGTACTCATACGTGGCTCCGTTGTCAGTGAGAGTCTGCTGCTTTTCTTAACATTGCGCTCAGCATGTCAGTCATTTTACTCACAACTTGCTCTGTGCTTGTCACGCCATGTCGCTGTGCAATCCAGCGAGGTTCGTTATACGAAACCCAAGTCTTACCTTCTGCATCTTGCCAAACGAGCACTTTTAATGGCAGATCGATTCCAACCGTTTGGACTGACTGCATAAGTGGAGTGCCGCCAAGCGCATTACCGAAGAGGATCAGTTCCGTTGGCCGCAATTTTAGCCCGACTTCCGCCGCGCCAGCAGCGTGATCGATTCGCGCGAATACGTTCATTCCTTTCGCCCTAATCTCAGCTACCAAACGATCCATCGTCTCCTTTGGACCTAAGCTGCTCGGGATCGTCGTTAAGCCTTCCATGATGCCCAACGAGTCAGGCGTCGGTATAAACGAACCAGTTCGTTTTCACGACGTCATATTTCCTTCGGTCAGCTCTTGATGAACGCGAGCAGGTCGGCGTTGATGATGTCTGCCTGCGTGGTTGGCATGCCGTGCGGAAAACCTTTGTAGGTCTTCAGCGTCCCATTCTTCAGCAACTTGACCGACAACGGTGCCGAATCGGGATAAGGCACGATTTGGTCATCGTCGCCGTGCATCACGAAGACCGGGACCGTGATCTTCTTCAGGTCGTCGGTAAAATCGGTCTGCGAGAAAGCCACGATGCCATCGTAATGCGCCTTCGCGCCGCCCATCATGCCTTGGCGCCACCAATTCTGGATGATCGCCTCCGACGCTTTCGCGCCCGGCCGGTTAAAGCCATAGAATGGTCCCTCTGGCAGATCACGATAGAATTGCGAGCGATTTGCAGCGAGCTGGGCCTGCAATCCATCGAACACTTCTTTGGGAAGGCCGCCGGGATTTTTCTCCGTCTTCACCATCAGCGGCGGCACCGCGCTGATCAGCGCTGCTTGCGCCACGCGGCTTTCGCCATGCCGTCCCAAATAATGCGCCACCTCACCGCCGCCGGTGGAATGACCAACGTGCACGGCGTCTTTCAGATCAAGATGTGCCGTCAACGCCGCAAGGTCGTCGGCGTAATGATCCATGTCGTGGCCGCTGCTCGTCTGGGTGGACCGGCCGTGTCCGCGTCGATCATGTGCGATGACGCGATAGCCGTGTTTGAGGAAGAACAGCATCTGCGTGTCCCAGTCATCTGCCGACAGCGGCCAGCCGTGGCTGAAGACGATGGGCT
>QHOK01000055.1 GCA_003218755.1 Verrucomicrobiota bacterium | reverse complement strand
TCAGGCTGCGCCAGAATCCATCCACATCGCAGACCGCTGACGCCGTAAACCTTCGTCAGACTGCTGGTCACCACAAACTCCGGCCCGAGATGGAATGAGGTGCCAGGCGTCCTTTCGTAAACCGCATCCAGATACACCTCATCGACTAGCACAAGCGCGCCAATGCTGCACGCTATATCGCCGATTTCGCGCAGAATTGGATCCGGAGTAAGCGTACTGGTTGGATTATGGAGATTCGTGATCACGATGAGGCGCGTCTTCGGCGTGATGCAACGAAGAATCTCCTTCGGATCGACCGCCCAGCTGTTTTCTTCGGCGCGACGAAAGCATTTCACGTTCGCCTCCAGGTAATGGGCTACATCGAGAATGGGTCCGTACGCCGGATGCTCGATTAAGACTTCATCGCCCGGTTCAATAATAGCCGCCATGGCCAGGTGGTTCGCCATGGATGTGCCCGCAGCTTCCACGACGCATTCCGGTCCACTCCGTGATACGCTGCGATGGCTTGTTGCAACGGTGGATAGCCGTAACTGTTCTCCCCGTTAATTTCGAGCTCCTCCAGGTTCATTGGCAGTTCGCGAAGAGGAAATGGCGCCACGCCACTCGTCGCGAGATTAAACCGTGCGCGGCTCTGCGTTTTGGACCAGTGCATGTAATCGGAATGCTTGTGTCTCATGAATGGTAAGGTTCGCTAATTGTCATTTCGAGAAACTCAAGCTAACAAGCCGGCGTTTCTCGCCTCTCCCCTTAACCGAGGGGAGGGAATGAGGTGAGGAGTCTTTGGACGGACCCTGAAGGCACACCCTCCTCCTCTCCCTGTAAGGGCGAGGCGACCCCACCGCCAGCAACCCATTCCAACTGCTGAACCATGCGAGCTGATAATCGGCCAATGATATTCTCACAAATGCGCTCGCGTTAATCTGCTCCAAAAATAATAAACCGGCAGAGCAGCCAGCATAATGCCCAACGCAATTGCGCTATTGCGAGGCGAAGCAATGATGGCGCTGCCGACAATTCCCGCGCATGACAAAACAAAAAGGATGGTCGTGAATGGATGCCCGGGCACGCGAGAGGTAACAGTCTCTGAACCGGTGCTGCGCCGCCGTAAAATGAACAGCGATGCTGCCGTCATCCCGAAAAAAATGAAATCGACGGTTACTTCGAAGTTCAAAATCTCGCCATAAGTTCCGGAACAGGCGATAACGATTGCTGCCAACCCCTGAAGGATAATCGCCACTACGGGCGCTCGCGATTTTCCAAACAGTTCGCCGACGCTCTTAAAGAAAAGCCCGTCGCGGGCCATCGCGTAGTACACGCGCGGAGCTGTTAGCATGCTTTGGCTGAGGAATCCGAGAGTGGAAATTGTGATCGCGAGCGCAATCCAGCGCGCGCCCTGCTCACCAAGCGCAATCCGCATGACGTCAGAGGCGGGAGTGGTTGTCGCATCGAGCCCAACCGGGCCGAGCACCCGCAGACACGCGAGATTAACTGCAAGATAAAGAGCCACAACCCCACCCACGCCGATCAACAGTCCGCGCGATAAATCGCGGCGCGCATCTCGCATTTCACCCGCGACAAAAGTGGCGGTCTGCCATCCGCCGTAGGCAAAAGCGATTGGAACCATCGCCGCGCCGATACTTTTCAAGAGACCAAATGAAGGTGGCTGTCCAAGCAACGTTCCCGACTTAAGTCCCGCAGTCGCGGGATGGCCAACTGCGAATCCGATTATCACGAGTGCTGCGATCGCGCCAATTTTCAACAACATGAGGGCGCTCTGCACATTACTGCCGGCGCGGGCTCCCAAACAGTTGATCCCAGTCAACGTCACCAGCGCAATTGCGGCGATTGCGCTGTCATTCCAATTCACCCCCGTGAGCGCGCGAAAGTAAGACGCAAAGATCACTGCCACTGCGGCCATGCCGCCAGTCTGCGTGACCAGAAGCAATCCCCAGCCGTACATGAATGCGACCGCAGGATGATACGCCTCGCGCAAATAGACATATTGGCCACCCGCCGCCGCGGGCAAACGAGTGGCAAGCTCAGCCCAGATAAATGCGCCGCACATCGCGATCAACCCGCCCAGCACCCAAACGCCGAGGATCAGAAACGGTGTGTGGACGCGGTGCGCCACCTCGGAAGGATTCGCGAAGATTCCCGCACCCACGATGCCGCCCATCACAATCATTGTGGCATCGAATAGTCCAAGCTGACGGCGCGGATTAATCGCTGTTGTCATTCCGAGCGGAGCGAAGCGAAGTCGAGGAATCTCTGAATTTGGCAAAAGTGATAATTTTCACCTCGCCGTGGCAGTCAGTCTGTAGATTTTGAATTCCGGAGTCGCCTCCATCAGCGCTGCGTTTGCGGCGAGATGTTGTGCGAATTCCGGATAGTAATCCAACCACCAGAAAGTATTGGCGGTGAAAACAACGTGTGTGGCGCCGCGCCGGTGCAGTTCTTCAAGATTAGCAGTCGCTTCCTGGCTATCGCTCGGAACACCAGCGTAAATGCCGTCTTTTTCAAGGAAATGCCAGCCCTTGCGCTGCGCGTAATAAAATATCGTTGGGTCGCCAGTGTCTACGGCGACGATTAACGCACCGGGCGCGGTAACTCCGTTTAGTTCCAGACCAGCATCGCGAAGTTGACCGGCGGACGATTCGTAAAGTGGTCGCACGTACAAATAGGAAAGAATTGCAAACGAACTCGCGAGCAGGATCGACAATGGTATCGCCGCACTGCGCCCAGAGATTTTCGATCTAAAAAATGTGCAACCGACACCGGCCAATGCAGCCGCGATCGGCACCAGAGGAAGTTGGTACCATGGATGGCGATTTCCGTAGCCAACGACGATGATAAAGAGAATCATTCCAGCCAGCCACCAATGGAAAAAAAGTGAATACTCCGCCTGCAAGGCCCCGCCTGCATCGCTAGCACTGCGGGCAGGCTTCGATCGTGGCGGTACGAACAAGCCGATGAGCGCCATGATCACCAGAACCGGTGTCAGGCCCGATGTCGCAGTCTGTCGCGCAATACCCCAGTACCACGGGAAACTTTCAATCCGAATCCCGCCGGCACCGAATAAATGATGCGGATAAAATCTCTCCGCGATTTGATACGCATGCCAGTACCAGATCGCAGACGGCAGCAGCGCGATAGCAGCGAAGAGAAGCAGTTGTAACCGGGATCGATGATCCCGACCGACGCCAAGCAGATCCCGTGTGAAGCCGGGATCACCGATCCCGGCTACAGCCAAATACAAAAGGGGCGCGGCGATAACGATGCTGGTGATTTTGATCAGAAGCGATAACGAGATCGCAATCGCAGCTATAAAAAACTGCACCGACTCGCGATCGTAGATCCAACGCAGGCAAAAATATAACCCGATGATCGCCAGGCCAAGCGATGGGACGTCCGGCATAAACGAACGGCCGGCAAAAACGTTCAACGGCGCGAAGCTAAAGAAAAATGTAGCCCAAACCGCCGCTGTGTTGTCAAAGATTTCCCGAACGAGCAAGAAGAAAAATGGCAGCGAAACAGCGAAGAAAATTACGGCCTGACTGCGTCCAATCCACTCGTGAATACCAGCAAATTTGTAACAGATCGCAGCAACGAACGGCAGAATCGGAAATTCCGTTCCAACGTAACCGGTCGCATCGCCAGCCCAATCGATCTGCGGATAAGCAAAACGAAAACCTCCCTCGTAAAAATTGCGTGCAATCGCCGCGACGTCGCTTTGCCTCCAGCTCCAATGATCGACATAGGGCTGATTGATTAAAACGAGCCGAGCCGCCACGGCCAAAACCCAGATCGCTACCAGCAGTTTGCTGACGTGGTCGCGACGCCGTGCTGCCTCGGAAGTTTGCGGGACTCCGCGGAGGCGTCTGCTTCGCATTGATCCGCCTCCCCCCTCCCGCGAGGGGAGAGGACTGAGGTGAGGGGTTTCCGGCATAGCGTTAGTTCGAAAAGCAACCCTCACCCTACCCTCTCCCTTAACAAGGGAGAGGCGAAAAACAGTGAAAGCTCCCGATTAACCGCTGGCGTATGCCGATCCTGCAAGCGTCTTGACAGCCAAGGTAAAGTCAATCGGGTACGGTAATCCCGAATCGCACAGGAAAGGGTTAGCATGAAACCAGCGGCTCGCGTTTGTTCTCCGGCACCCGCCGGATTTTTCGCGCTCACATTGCTTACCAGCGTTGTGCTCGGGATGGCGCAGGCACAGAACGAACCGATGCTTGTGCCCGAAGCGGTCGATTATCAGAAATTGATTCCCATTTTACCGGAAGCGCCGCAGGGCTGGGTCGCTGATAAACCGGAGGGTTCCACCGAAGACGTGGGTGGATTCAGAATCACAAACGTGCATCGCGATTATCACAAGGGCGAAGGGGACAAAGCACCGACCGCGGCGGTTAGCATACTCGATTCGGTTGCTAACCCAGATTATGTCAGCGCCACCACCGCTGCGTGGAATAGCAACAGCGAAAGCAGCGAAGGTTACGGCAAGTCTGTCACCATCGATGGCAACTCCGGATTTGAAGCATTCGAGAAAGAAAGCAAACATGCGACTCTGTGGGTGATGATTGCGAATCGCTATTTCGTGCAGATCGAGTTGCAGAACCAGGATCCCGGCGAATTGCAGGAGTGGCTCAAGCGTGTCGATTTGAAAAAACTCGCCGAGATCAAGTGACAAACCGCACCTTGTCATCCTGAGCGCAAGCGAAGAATCTCACTGATCACCGATCACTGATCACTTTTGTTTAGTCCCCTCTCCAGCCATTGGCACGAAGCGAACGGGCAAGGTGACACTTTCTTTCAGTTGACCGTTTTTCTTTTCCAATAGGTAAAGCTCCTGAGCGAACCGGTCACCGACGGGAATGATCATGCGTCCGCCTTCCTTGAGTTGATCGGTGAGCGGTTGCGGAACTTTATCGGGCGCGCAAGTCACTATGATCGCATCGAAAGGCGCATGCTCCGGCCAGCCGCTGTATCCGTCGCCCACTTTCACGTGCACATTCTTGTAGCCGAGGCGTTGGAGCGTCGCTTCCGCATTTTTCGCAAGCGGCTCGATGATCTCAATGGTGTAAACATCCGCCACCAGCTCAGCTAAGATCGCGGCCTGATAACCAGAGCCGGTCCCGACCTCCAAGAGGCGGTCGCTTGGCTTTGGCCGCAGTTGTTCCGTCATGAACGCCACGATGTAGGGCTGCGAAATGGTTTGGCCGTAACCAATTGGCAACGGCCCATCTTCATAACTGGCGGTGCGGGAGTCTGCCGGAACGAATTCTTCCCGCGGAACTTTCGCCATCGCCGCAAGCACACTTGCTTCGCGAATCCCTCGCGGCATCAGTTGCTCCTGCACCATCCTCTGCCGTTCGCGTGCAAGATCGCCAACCGGCGTAGGCGATTGTCCGCATCCGGTCGCTACAAGGAGAGCAAGAATCAGCAGTTCCGAAAGTCCTCGCACGCCGAAAAATAATGCCAACTGCGCTGCTGCGAAAGCAGATGCGCTGTGGGTTTACTAAGACTTCCTAGCGCGCCGCCGCGACGGCGTTCATGTGGCGCAGGCGATCAGCCAACGTTTTTATGACATGCGTCGCAAAGTGCGGCGTTTGCTGAACGAGAAAATGGAACCGCCGCCGATCGATTTCTGCCAGTCGGCACGAGGTCTTTGCGACTGCACTGGCCGTGCGCGGGCTTTTATCGATCAATGCCATCTCACCAATCAGCGCGCCCTGCCCTACTGTTTCGAGCACGAAATCGCCAAGCAAGATCTCCATTTCACCTTCCAACAGCACGTACATCTTGTCGCCTTTGTCCCCTTCCCGAAAGAGGGAATCGCCTGGGGCGAGGTGTAACGCGCCGGTTTCTTGACGAAAAAGCTCCGCAGGATTCATGAGTCCAATGTGATTGGCGACAGAGACTACAAAGGAGGCACGATCACTGCCAAGTTACGATTGTGTGACAACCGGGCCGTGCGCCGCGGTGAGCAAATTCTTCGTGTCCTTCACGCTCTTCGTGGTTAATTTCACCGGATTTCATGAATGAGGAACGCAAAACTCCTGAGGTGCGCGCGCAAATGACGGATATCGAACGGCTCCGGCACTCGGCGTCTCACGTTCTCGCCACGGCGATTCTAAAAATCTGGCCGGAAGCGCAATTCGCCGCAGGGCCGCCGGTCGAGAACGGTTTCTATTACGATGTTGATCTTCCGCACCGGATTTCGCCCGACGATTTCGAGAAGATCGAGGCGGAGATGAAGAAGGAGATCAAAGCGAATCATCCGTTCGAGCGCATGGAAGTCTCGCGGGACGAAGCGCTGGCGCTTGGAAAGAAAGGACGACTCGCGGCATTAAGTGAGCGACACGAGCCAAGCAGATACAAGCTCGACATCATCGAAAATATTCCGCCCGACGAAAAGATTTCGCTCTATCGCAACGGCGATTTTATCGATCTCTGCGCGGGGCCGCACGTGATGCGCACAGGAAACATCGGCGCATTCAAGCTCACCAATGTGGCGAGCGCGTACTACAAGGGCGACGAGAAGAATCCGCAGTTGCAACGAGTTTACGGCACTGCGTTCAAAACGAAAAAGGAACTCGACGACTACTTCGCGATGCTTGAGGAAGCGAAGAAACGCGACCATCGCAAGCTTGGACGCGAACTCGAATTATTCGTTTTCGACGACGATGTCGGGCCGGGTCTTCCAATGTTTCTCCCGCGCGGCGCAGTCATCGCCGAGGAACTAGAAAAGCTCGCAAAGGAAACTGAGTTCGCTGCGGGTTATCAGCGCGTGCGCACGCCGCACATCGCCCGCGACAAACTTTACAAGAAAAGCGGTCATCTCCCCTATTATGCTGGCTCGATGTTCCCGCCGATGATCCTGCGTGAGGAAGATGACCAAGAGGTTGCACGAAAAATCGAACGCGAGATTGCTGAATTAGAACGGCAACGATTCGAGCTCGAGCTAAATAGCGGCAGCGCGATGTTTCACGCAAAGGAAGAAAGTGGAGAAGAGTCCCGTAGCGCTGAAGTTCAAAAGATCATCGATGTTTCAAAGTTTAAACACGAGATCGACGCGAAGATTGAGTGCAAAAGGAAGCAATTGGAGGAACTAGGCGATCGCTACTACCTCAAAGCGATGAACTGTCCGCATCATCACAAACTATTTGCGGCAGTCCCGCGGAGTTATCGCGATCTGCCGTTGCGGCTGGCGGAATACGGAACGGACTATCGGTACGAGAAGAGCGGTGAGTTGTTCGGACTCATGCGGGTGCGCTCGCTACAAATGAACGATGCGCATGTCTACTGCACACCGGAACAATTCGAAGCGGAATTCAATGCGGTGAACGAAATGTATCTGAAATATTTCAAGTTATTCGGGATCGACAAATATCTGATGCGTTTCTCGACGCACGACCCATCCAAGCTCGGCCAGAAATTTGTCGATGAGCCGGAGCTTTGGAAACAAACCGAAGAGATGACGCGGCGCGTGCTGAAGGATTCTGGCATCGATTATGTCGAAGTGCCTAACGAAGCAGCGTTTTACGGACCAAAGATCGACGTACAAGTCTGGAGCGTGATCGGGCGTGAGTTTTCCATCGCGACCAACCAGGTCGATTTCGCGCAGCCTCGCAATTTTGATCTTCGCTACAAAGACCGCGACAACATCGACAAGATCCCGATCTGCATCCATCGCGCGCCGCTGGGCACGCACGAGCGTTTCATCGGATTTTTAATCGAGCATTACGCCGGCAATTTCCCGCTCTGGTTGTCTCCTGAACAGGTGCGAATTCTCACCATCGGCGACGAACCAAAGCTGATCGAGTACGCGCGCTCGATTCTGAGCGAACTGCGTGCTCATCAAGTCCGCGCCGAAATCGATGAAAGCTCCGACAAGATCAACGGCAAAGTCCAGCGCGCCGAACAAATGAAAGTTCACACCATGTTCGTGATCGGAAAGCGTGATATGGAGGCCGATGCCGTCAGCGTCCGCGTTCACGGCAAAGGGAATCTCGGCGCTAAACCAGGCGCCGACGCCATCGCCGAAATCCTATTGTCGATCAAAGAACGACGGCCTTGAAAAAGCTGGCAGCTCTCTGACAATTCAGCAATCGTGTTATGGCGAGGGCGGCTTGGCCGCAGGCGGGCGCTCTTCTTTGATTCGCGTGCGAATTCCAGCGGCCCGTTGTGAGAGCGGCTCGGCTTTGGCCGATTCGCCTTTCGCCCAATAAAGCGCGGCCAGCTCATCCAGACATTCGGCTACGGTGCGGTGATCGGGGCCAAGTATTTTTTCGCGAATCTTTAGGGCGCGTTTGTAGAGCGGCTCCGCTTTGGCGTATTGGCCTGTCTCTTGATAAAGATTGCCGAGGTCGATGAGATTTTTCGCCGTGTCGAGATGCTCGGGGCCCAAAGACTTCTCATCGATCTTCAACGCCCGCAGTTGCAACGGCTCGGCTTTGGCGAACTCGCCTTTGTCGCAGTAAAGGCGCGCCAGGTTCGCAACCGCTTTCGCCGTGTCCGGATGGTCCGGTCCGAGTGCCTTCTCGTAAATCTTGAGTGCGCGCAGTTCGAGCGGTTCAGCTTTCGCGTATTGCCCCATGCGATCGTAAACCGCGCCAAGACTGTCGAGCGTCGCGGCTGTGTCGGTCGAGTCAGGCCCGGCAGCTTTTTCGCTGATCGCGAGAGCGCGTTGGTAAAGTGGCTCGGCTTTGGCGTAATCGCGCTGATGGAAATAGAGCGTTGCGAGCTCGTGCATGCTCGAGGAGGCAGCAAGACTTTCGGGCCCGTGCGCTTTCTCCGCGATTTTTTGAGCGCGTTTGTAAAGCTCTTCCGCCTTTGCGTAATCGCCCGTGTCCTGATAAACCGCCGCGAGACCGGACAAGGTTGCGCCGACATCCGGATGATCAGCACCGAGCACCTTCTCGCGAATCTTTAGAGCGCGCTGAAAATAGGACTCGGCTTCGGAATATTTTCCCATCGCATGATAAACGGTGCCGATATTGTTCACGATCCACGCTGTATTCGGATGATCGGGGCCGGACGCTCTCTCGGTTACAGCTAAGGCACGCTGAAAGAGCCGTTCGGCCTTGCCGTATTGTCCCATGTTGCGATATAGCGCCGCCAGATTTTGCATCGTGACCGCAGTATCGGGATGGTCGGCACCGAGCGATTTTTCGCGAATCTTCAACGCGCGTTGAAAGAGTGTCTCCGCTTTTGTGTATTCGTCCTCGGCAACATACAGCGCCGCGAGATCGTTGAGAGTAAAAGCGGTGCGTGGATTGTCGCGGCCGAAAGCCTTTTCTCGAATTTTGAGCGCGCGTTGATAAAGCGGTTCGGCCTTGGCGTACTGGCCCATATAATAATAGAGTGCCGCCAATGCATTGAGACTTTCCGCTGTCTGTGGATTGTCCGAACCGAAGGCGGCCTCTCTAATTTTCAACACTCGCTGGTAAATCGGTTCGGCTTTAGCGTAATCTCCGGTCTCGGAATAAAGTAGCGCGATATTACTCAAGACTGAGGCGACATCGGGATGCTCGGGGCCGAGCTCTTTTTCGAACACTTTGAGCGCGCGTTGATAAAGCGGTTCGGCCTTGGCGTACTGGCCCATATAACGATAGACCTCGGCCAGATTGTTCGCTGCGGCAGCCGTCCCCCGGCTCTCAGGCCCCTGACTTTCTTCGCGAATCTGAAGAATCTTTTCCGCGACCGGCGCGGCTTTACTGAATTGTTTCGTCGCATAGAGGCGGTTGAACTTGGCGAGCAGCGCTGCCATGTCTGTCTCTTCCTCCGCGAGCGCGATGGAGAAAGCGCAAGCACCGCTACACAGCCAGACAACAAATTTGAAGCAGATGGATTTCATAGGCGCATTCCCTCCGACGGTGAAAGCCTAACCAAATGCGTCCGGGAAGAAACGTTAAAAAATGATCTTCGTTGTGACGGGGAAAGGCCTCTGCTACAAACAAACAAACCGATGCGATCTCCTTTCTCCCTTGCCATCCTGCTTCTTTTCGGGCTTCCCGGTTTGGGTTCCGCCCAAGCGGAGCAGCAGCTATGGATTGAAAGCGGTTCAGAGAAAGCCGTTGTCGCCCGACATTCCAAATCACCGGATGGACGTCACGCACTGGCGTGGGTGGTGGAAGCCGATCCGGCGACCATTGATTGGGCGCTGCTGACACGCGATCCGGATAGCTTTTACGAGAAATATGAAGTGCGCGAGCTGTGGATTGTCGACCTAACGCAAAACCGGAAGCTTTGTTCGCTGGGCAGCTCGATCGGT
>QHOK01000054.1 GCA_003218755.1 Verrucomicrobiota bacterium | reverse complement strand
CTCCTACAACGCACTCGATCCACTGCACAGTGTGCAGGGAGGAACGCAGGACAACGGCACCTTGTTATATACTGGTTCGACGACATGGAACCAGGAGATCTACGGCGATGGCGGTCAGTCGGGCTTTAACGTTGCGAATCCCTCGCTGCGGTTTAACTCGTTCACCTCCAACTTCCACGATGTGAACTTCCAGAACGGCGACCCGACAAAGTGGGTCATCGCCAGCGGTCCAATCGCGGCCACCGAACCGGGTGGGGCGCAGTTCTACGCACCAATCATTGCCGATCCTCTCAGCGCGGCAACGATCTTCGAAGGATCGCTGAGTGTTTGGCGGACTCAGGATTGGGCCGGCAATCAGGCATTTCTCGAATCGAATAGCCCTGAATTTACGACGTCGGGTGCCAATCCAGCCTGCGGTGACTTCGTCCGCATCGGGCCGACCGGTGCGACGATTTTAACAGCGTCAGCGGCGGATTACCGCGGCACGAGTCGTGCATGCACCGGCGCCGGCTGCGCCGTCGCCGCGCTCGCACGAACGAGGGCTAATGCGGGAACGCTATGGGTCGCAACCAACACCGGTCGCGTCTTTATATCAAGTAACGCCGATGCGGCAGCGGGCAGCGTGACTTTTACCCGGCTGGATACGTTGCCTAGTGCAACGGCCGCTCCCGGTCGGTTCGTCAGCTCGATCTACATCGATCAGTCCAACCCGAATCATGCGTGGATCTCGTATTCAGGCTATAGTTCACTTACTCCGAGCACGCCGGGGCACGTGTTCTCAGTAACGTACAATTCGGGAACCCATGACGCAACGTGGATAAACCTCGACGGTGGCACTGGTCCGATGGGTGACCTTCCCGTGACAGCTCTGGTGCGCTCAGTAAGGGGAGATCTGTTCGCGGGCACCGACTTTGGCGTCCTCAGGCTGGCAAGCGGCTCGTCGACTTGGACAGTCGCTGGAACCGGCCTCCCGGCGGTGGAAGTTGCAGGACTGACGCTGGTCAACGGTTCGCACGTGCTGTACGCCGCGACCCATGGAAGCAGCGTCTGGTCGCTGCGAATACCGTAAGGTTTGTTTGTTCTTGGGCGGGGTAGTAAAATCTACCCCGCCCATTTTTTTTGGGGTCATGTCATCATTTCAACATTACTTGGTTTCCGCCGGCGTCTTCTTGCTGCTTGCCGGCACAGCATCGATTGACGCCGCGCCGTCCGGTTTCGTACAGGGACACTTAAAAATTATTTCACCGAAGGAAGTCGAACTTGCGGATGAAACGCCATCCAGAGCCACAGCGGAGAATTACGCTGAGTATCCGTTGATCATCTTGAGCCGTGACGGGAAAAAAGAAATTGCGCGCGTGACAGCAGATGAGAATGGAAACTACCGCGTCGGGTTGCCTCCGGGAGATTATGTTCTGGATGTCCAGGGTCGCAGCCGTGGGCACGTCCGCGCGACGCCGCAACCGTTCACAGTGGCTTCAAATCAGACCGTGCACGTGGACATGAACATCGACACGGGCATTCGCTAATGTTTTTTGCCGCACCGCAATTTGATGGCATGGGAACTGAGCGTCCAGCGCACGCACGCCTACTTCGGGGACGATTGACAAAATAACTTTTAATGCGATTGATGGGGCGCGTTAGTTTCCCCTCTCGTTAGTCATTCTCTCGGCGAGGTGTTGTTCGGAAATTCGCACGTTTTAATCAGCAATTGCACAAAATCCGCACGTATGGCGGGACATAGTAAGTGGTCGAAGGTCAAGCGGTTTAAAGGCGCGATCGACGCGAAACGCGGCAAGATCTTCAGCAAATTATCGAAGGAAATTACCATCGCGGCAAAGACCGGTGGGGGCGATCCGAGCGGCAACCCACGTCTGCGCAGCGCGATCCAAGCTGCGCGGGCCCAGAGCATGCCCAACGATAACATCGAGCGTGCCATCAAACGCGGCACGGGCGAGGACAGAGACGGCGAACAATTCGACGAGATCGTTTACGAAGGTTACGCGCCCGGCGGCGTGGCGATCATCGTTGAGACTGCGACCGATAACAAAAATCGTACAGGGGCGGAGATTCGGAGAATTCTCACTCAGAACAATGGTAACCTCGCATCGAGCGGAAGCGTTTCGTACATGTTCCACAGGAAAGGCCAGATCACCGTCCCCCGAGCGAGCATTGACGAGGACCGGTTACTGGAGGTCGCTCTGGAGGCCGGCGCGGAGGAGTTGACAACCGAGGAGGATCAGTATGTTATCACCACTTCCCACGATCAGCTCTACGCCGTAGCTGAGGCGCTCAAGAAAGCAGGCATCACTACCGATGGGCAAAAGTTTACGTTTATTCCCGATACTACAGTCGCGGTCAGGGACGAGGCCGTGGCGCGTCAGGTGGTCCGATTGTGTGATGCGCTCGAAGAGGACGACGACGTGCAAAACGTCTATTCAAATCTAGACATTCCCGACGAATTGCTGGCCAGGTTGCCGGCCTAAAAAAGTATTTGCTTGCAGGAAGCGTATTAAGGCACTGCCCCACCGTAGCGAACAATCTACCCTATGAACAAAGAAAACGAGAACCAGCCTGTGCCGCTGGAAACTGGATCCGCCCCGCCGGAGCAACGCCACCGTCCACGTCGCCGCTTTCCTCGAAGGCGTTACCGGGACCGCGGCGATCGGTTCAGGCGCGACGATTCCGATGAGTCGCCGAACTCTGCCTCAACAAATGCCGATCCTGGCGGTGGGAATGTCAGTATGGAGACTCTGGATCGGCCCGCTTCGGCTGGCCGAGAAGCCATCGAGGGCGCTGTCGAAACCGGCGAAACGGTTCAGGCTGAGCCGGAATTTGGCGAAGGGATCATTGAAATTTCGGGCAAAGGCTTCGGATTCTTGCGCGATCCGAAACGCAATTTTGTGCAGACCCCGCAGGACATTTTTGTCACTCCCGAAATTGTACGGCGCTTCGCCTTACGCGACGGGATGTGGATTTACGGTGAGACTCGCCGCGGCAGCCGTGGCCCACAATTGATCAAGCTCCTCACAATCAATGGCGAAGAGCCTCCGAAATATCAAGGGCTCCGTCCGTTTGAAGAGTTGACCACGATCAACCCGAACAAACGGATCAAGCTCGAGACGGTGCCGGACCGTTACACGACGCGAATCATGGATTTGATGACGCCGCTGGGAATGGGCCAGCGCGGTTTGATCGTCGCGCCGCCGCGCACAGGTAAAACAACGCTCCTGCATCACATCGCCGATGCGGTCGCAAAAAATCATCCAGAGGTCATTCTCATTATTCTCCTTGTTGATGAACGCCCGGAAGAAGTCACTGACTTCCGCCGTTCGCATCCGACAGCAGAGCTCATGGCCAGCTCTAATGATGCCGACATCAAGAGCCACACGCGCATTTCGCAGCTGGCAATCGAACGCGCCAAACGCCTCGTCGAAGCAGGAAAACATGTATTCATTCTGCTCGACTCCATCACGCGCTGCGCTCGCGCATTTAACAATGCGATGGCCGGCGGTGGTCGGACGATGAGCGGCGGTATCGACGCGCGCGCCATGGAAATTCCGCGAAAAATTTTCGCCGCCGCGCGCAATACCGAGGAAGCAGGTTCTCTCACGATTGTCGCCACGGCGCTGATCGAAACTGGCAGCCGGATGGACGAGCTGATCTTTCAGGAATTTAAAGGCACCGGAAACATGGAAATGGTGCTTGACCGAAAAATCAGCGACCAACGGATTTATCCGGCGATCGACATCTTTCTCTCCGGGACGCGCCGCGAAGAGCTGCTGTTGCAACCTTGGGAATTGGAGAAAATCAATCTCATCCGGCGCGGTCTGGCCGGTCACAAACCAGAGGAGGCCATTCAGCGTCTCTTGATGTTTGTAAAAAAATTCCCAACGAACACTGAAATGCTCAAGGGCATTCCCGGTTAGTGCCGCGCTTCAAAGGTTTCAGCGTAGAATCTCGCAGCTTTGAGCGGAACTCCATGTGTTGTTCGTAGAGCGCGTGAATTGTATCACGAGCATTGACATAATCGCGGCGAAAAGCGTCGAGTTCGTGGTAGCCAAGCCGAACGGCAAACTTGCGTTGATCGTCTCGATCGTTCGGAAGCGTTGAAACGCCTCGGTTCTCATAACGTCGCAATACCAGTTCACAGTGCCGGAGCAGTGCATAAGCATTTTTGAGCTTCGCGACTTCGGAATCTGTCATGTGGCCGTGCTCGTGCAGTCGATCGATGGCTCGATCCAAATTCTGCTCCCATATATTTTCCCGCATCTGCAATGCTTGGACGAGAAATTCCGCCTCTATAATTCCGCCGCGTCCCGTCTTTAAATCGAGGAAATCCAACCCGCTTCCTCGCTCGCGCCGAATGCGCTCGAGCATATTGTCAATTTGCACGAAGAGATCGGGGCGTTGGCCGGCTTTTCTCCAATAATTCTGTGCGATCTCGATGAATCGATTTCCGGCCGGGCCAGAAACTGGTCGCGCACGGCTGAGGGCGTGTATTTCCCAAAGCTGAGCTCGCTGCTCGTGATAGGATTGATAAGTCTCAACGGAACAAACGAGCGGGCCCTTTTCCCCTTCGGGGCGCAGCCTCGCATCGACCGCCCAAATGTTTCCCTCGGCACTTGGTTGCGCCATTGCGATCATGAGCTTCTGCGTGGCGCGATTGTCGTCGCCCACGAACAAAACGTCCAAGTCCGCGCCGTAGGTGAGCTCGCGCCCGCCAAATTTACCGAGCGCGATGATCGTTACTTGCTCATTGCCAAGGAGTCTGGCCGTAAAAAGCAGACACGCTTCTGCCACGTCCGAAAGCTCGGTGAAGGTCGCTGCCGGGGTGGCAAGCCCCAGGATCTCGCGCAGAATGATGCGTAAGAGTTGCCTCTGCCGGTAGGCGCGAATCGGATCGATATTGTTCGCGTCGGCGCCCGACAAATCGAGCCGCCGTAGATTCTCCGCAACCGATCGCGGTTGATCAAACGCCGGGTCTCGGGTGATGTCTTCCAAGAGTTGTGGCCGGCGAATCAGAAGCTCGCCGGCAAAGCGACTACCATCGAAAGTCTTCACGAGTAACTCGAGCAAGCGAGGATTTGCGACCAGCAGCTCAAAGAACAAGCTGCGCAAACCATAAGCTTCCACAAACCGAACGAATTGATTCAGAGTTGCATCCGGATCAGCGGCCTTTGCAAGCCATCCGATTAGAACCGGACGCAGCTTGCCAAATATCTGTCGCGTCCGTGGGGCGATGTGGAAACCTGCAGCGCTTTGAGCGAGATCGGTGAATGCCTTGGCCGCGCGTTTCTGGTCGCTGAAAATTTCCAGATCACTCGTCCCAAGTAGCTCGGCTGGAGTCGCGGGCGTTTTCGAGATGATTCGTTGAAAAATCGGCCGAACAGCGCGCATTCTTTCCTGCAACGCCGCGGTGAAATCTTCGCTGGACGAAAAACGGAGGCTAAGTGCGAGGCGTCGCAAAGCTTCGGGGTCTCGAGGGACAACGTGCGTTTGCTGCTCGGCTTCGATCTGCAAACGATGCTCCACTCTGCGAAGAAACCGATATGTCTTGTCCAACGTCAGCACTTCATCGGTCGGAAGAAGATCCAATTCACGAAGCGCTCGCAACGCCTTGAGCATATTCGGTTCCTGCAGGAACGGATGGCGCGCTCCGTGGATTAGCTGCAGCGTCTGCACGATGAATTCGATGTCGCGAATACCGCCGCGTCCAAGTTTTACGTCACGCTCCAGCTTTTGCGTTCCAACAATGTCGCGCTCGATGCGGTGCTTGATGCTTGCAATCTCATCGAGCAAATCGGGCGTCGCGCTTTTCGGGTAAATAAAAGGCTGATGTTGCCGCAGGAATTCGTAAGCGAGCTCACGGCTGCCGGCGATTCCGCGTACTTTGATCAGCGCAAGCCGTTCCCAAGTTTCCCCAAACCCGCCGTAATAATTTTCCATGCTCTCGAGCGAACGAGCCAAGGGGCCTGCCGAGCCTTCCGGGCGCAGGCGCAGATCGACTCGAAACAGCGAACCGGCCGGATGCGGAGTCGAAAACGTTTCGAGAATTCTTTTTCCGAGCCGGTTAAAGAACTCGTGATAGGAAATGTGCGGCGTGAGCTGGCCTTCCTCACTATAGAGAAAAAGAAGATCAACATCTGAGCTGTGATTCAGCTCGCCGCCGCCGAGTTTTCCAAGCCCAAGAATGACAAACTCCGCCGCGGGTGAACCATGGCGCTTCCGTAATTCTGTGTTCCAATGCTCGAACACGCGACGGATGCAAATCCCCGCGATCTGCGAAAGCTCACCGGTCGTCTCTTCTAGGGGCGCTACGTTTGCAAGTTCGCGAAGTGCGACGCGCGTCATCTCGCGGCCTTTCCAGGAACGGAGTGCCGCGAAGTCTTGGTGTGCCACAGAATCGCCCGCCAGAGCCCGCAGCTCTCTATACATTTCGGTGTAACCGCGTGAGGCGAGACACACTTCCGGCTGGAAAAGCCACAGGAGCGTTTCCGGATTTCGTGTCAATCGCGTCGCGCAAATGCTGGAGACTGCGAGAAGATGCAGCAGGGCCGCTTCACCAAGCGGAAATTGTTCGACCACCTCCGCAAGCGGCGGTGCAGTGGCCAGCCAGCGTTCATTGAGCTGGAATAGAGTGGTTTCGACCTGCGAAGGGTTCAGTGATGCCGCGGCTTTCTCCCGAACCCAAGCATTCCTGCCGTCCATCGCACAAAACATCAGGTGATTTTGATCGAAAGACCAGTTAGCGCGTCGTGCTGAGCTACGATGGCGGAAGTGGCACCAGAACCGGGAGCAGTTTCTTCTGAATTTGGAAATCAACCGGACAGTTGCCGGCCAGCTCGCCATCGAGCTCGAGAGGAACGTCCTGCTCGCTCGTTATCCGCAGGCGCCGCGTTTGAAAATATTCGATTTCAGGGACGCGAATCTTGGAGCTGAATACAACGTCCTGGAGATACTTGATGATTTCGAGGTAGCCGAGCCGTTTGAACACGACGACATCAAACAATCCATCATCTAAAACGGCGTGCTTGAAAAATGGGAAAGGACCTCCATACAAGCGGCCATTCCCGATCAGAACGAATGATCCTTCGCTCACAGAAGCGTTATCCGAGTCGATAAACAGCCTCGGTGGTTGCCGCGCTGCGATCTGCGCTGCGGATATGAGATAGCTTAGCGGGCCGAAACTGCGCTTTAACGCAAGGCTGGTTTCCTTGACTACTTGTGCGTCGAGCCCAACGCCAGCAAGCTGGACAAAGTATTTTCCATTCGCGCTCGGTAGATCAACCAGACGCATGTTCGCGCCGTTGATGATGTCCCAGCAAAGCTCGAGGTTGTGCAACGGCAGGCCAAGCTCCATCGCGAACACGTTTACTGTGCCCAAGGGAAGAAGACCTAACGCGGCATTGCTGCCGGCGAGTCCGTTTGCAACGTGATTCACGGTTCCATCGCCGCCCGCTGCAACAATTCGCGAAAACCCCTCTTCAACGGCGCGCCGCGCCAGCGCTTCTGCTTCGCCCGGATGCGATGTAACGCGGATCGGACAGCCGCGGGTAATTGATTCGACTCGTTCTTGCCAATCCCGGATCGTTTCGGGACTGCCTGCAGCCGGATTGAGAATGATAACTACGTTAGTCACACCGGAAAACTAAGCGAAGGCTTTGGTCTTTTCTTCAAAGTGGGGCTGCGTAACGTCTCACGATGCGAAAATTGCGCCGGATTACGTTCATTGCTTTCGCGGCGGTGATTGCGCTCGGCGCGATTCTCTTGCTCGGCGTGAACCTGTATGTGCAATCGCAAGGCACACAAGCAAAGATTCAGCAGGAACTGAGCCGACGCCTCGGCACCAGGCTCGAAATTCGTAGCATGAGCGTGACTCCGTGGGGCGGACTCCAACTCAGCGGCATTACAATTCCGCAAACTTCCCAAGCGGGGCCGAGGCATTTCCTCGAAGCAAAAACATTCCGGCTCCGCGTTCGTTTCCTCTCGCTTTTCTCTCGAAGGCTGGTGATCAAGGAAGTCTCGCTCATCAACCCCAATGTCGTGTGGCCGCAGGACGCGGAAGGAAAGTGGAGACTACCCAGTTCACAAGAGGTACGGCCGCCTGGAGTTTCGACAAAGCAGGCTACAAGCACCTCGCAGTCGCAAGCAGAAAGCGAATTCGTCCAGAAGCAGGCCGCCCCTGTGATCACCGCGACGTCAACTCCCCTTTCCTCTCCAGCTCAGGTGAGTGTCGATGATAGACCACCGAGACAACAATCGAGACTAGCTGTGGCTCCGGAAGTTCGACGACTCAGCATTAAGGATGGCAATTTCACTTTTCTTGACCAGGCCGGCGGGTTGCTCGCGAGCTTTACGGGGGTGGATTTTCGTACCAGCATCCGCAGCGCGTTGGCGCTTCACGGTGAAACAAACATGGCAAGAATTTCCTTGCGGGACCGCTTTTTTCTAGAACAACTGCGTTCCTCGCTTCGGTACGAGCCCGACGTGCTAGAGCTTTCGAAAATTTCTGCCCGCGCCGCAAACGGTGAAATCAACGGCTATTTTGCCATGCAACCAGAAGCAGAGGATTCACCATTCACCACGAGCGTAAAGTTTCGCAATGTGCTCGCCGATCAGATTGTCGAAAACGCCGGTGGCCCGAAGGGAATGGTGAAGGGCAAATTAGAGGGAAGTTTTCAGGCTTCCGGAAAAACTGCCGACCCGAATGCGCTCGTTGGCGGGGGCGAAATTTTCCTGCGTGATGGGCGAGTTCAACAATATAGCTTACTGGTGTTGCTCGGGCAGATTCTCCAGATCGAGGAGCTGCAAGAGCTTCATTTGGAGCAAGCCGAGGCAAAATATCATTTGAGCCCAGGGTTAGTCACGATTGACGAGTTGACTCTGCGTTCGCCGAATATTCGCTTAACTGCCTCCGGCACAGTCGCATTCGACGGCAGGTTGAAACTCGATTCCCAGCTTGCAATCAACGACAGAATTCGTGGCCAGCTTTTCAAAGCGATTCGCGCGAATTTTCAACCGATTAATGAACCAGGGTATTCTGCCATCGACTTTCATGTAGGCGGCACCATCGATCGCCCCAGCACAAATTTGATGGATCGGCTCGTCGGCCGCGATCTCAGCGGTATGCTCAACAGCCTGTTTGGCGGAAAAAGGGACCGATCAAAAAAGAAGAAGAAACACACCGAAGAGCTGGTCCCCGCGGTGCCATCGCCCTCTGCTTCGCCGGAAGAAGCGCCGCCTCAAGCCACTGCAACGCCAACGCCAGTTGTGTCGCCATGAGGGTGATCGCCGGCAGCGCCGGCGGGATCCGCCTGGCAGTTCCCAAGCGCGGTGTGCGACCGACAATGGATCGCGTCAAGGCCGCCATCTTTTCCAGCCTCGGCGACGCAGTCATCGGTGCGCGCGTCCTCGATCTTTTCGCCGGGAGCGGCGCCTTGGGAATTGAAGCGCTCAGCCGCGGCGCGTCGTCGGTCGTGTTTGTTGAGGAAGATCCGCAATCCGTCGACATCATCGAGGGCAATCTCGGCAAAACGAAATTAGCGGGGCGCGTTCGACAGCAGGACGCTTTCGATTTTCTCCGGCACTCGTCCATGGCAGAAACATTTCAAATCATCTTTGCCGATCCGCCGTATGAGAAGACAAAGCACGGCGAGCGCTACACTGAAAAGCTTCTGACTAACGAAGCGTTGCCACGATTACTAGAGTCCAGCGGCGTTTTCGTTTTGGAGAAGCGACCGAATGAAACTCTTCCTAAAATGAAGTTTTGGCGCATGATCCGGCAAAGAACATACGGTGCCACGGACGTGTTGTTTCTCTCCGCGATCCGCCATCCGCAATCCGCAAGCCAGTGATTCGTTTCATCTACAATTTGTTTTGGCCCATCGGGCTGCTGTTCTTTTTGCCGGGCTATTTCATGAAGATGGTTCGTCGTGGCGGTTACCGCGAAAAATTCGGACAGCGCCTGGGAATTTATGATCGCGAACTGCGCATCCGCCTGTCGAAACAAAGATCGACATGGTTGCACGCAGTCAGTGTGGGAGAAGTGAACATCGCATTGAAACTGGCAAGCGCTTTGCGCGCGCTGGAACCGGATTTGCAATGCGTCTTGACCACTACCACCACAACCGGATTCGCCCTCGCGAACCAAAACGCTCCGCCTTGGATCGAGATCATGTACACCCCGCTTGATTACTTTCCAATAATGCGACAAGCGTTTTCTGTCATTCGTCCAGCGCGGATCGTTCTGGTTGAGGCGGAGATTTGGCCCAATCTCGCCGCCGAAGCGCACACGCGCCGGATTCCGCTTGCGCTGGTTAATGCGCGATTGTCCGCGCGTTCTGAGCGAAAATATCGGCAGTTCCGATTTTTTGTCGCGCCAACTTTTCGGCTTCTCGATTTGGTTTGCGTGCAAGAACGAGAGGACGCCGATCGATGGCAGCGAATTGGCGTAGAGCGCAGTAGGATCAAGTGCACAGGCAGCATCAAATACGACCCTGAGGTTCAGGCAGAAAGCGAGGCGGTAGCCGCGTCCCTGCCTGTCACGCCGAAGCCCAGCGAAGGCGGGTGGGACGCGTTATCGGTTGGGAGCCCGGATGGCGCCGTGCTATTTGGCGGCAGCACGCATCGTGGTGAAGAGGAAATCCTGGCCACAATTTTTTTAAAGTTGCGTCAGCAATTTCCGTCATTGCGGCTGTTCATTGCGCCGCGCCACGTCGAACGGCTGCGGGAAATCCGAGCGCAACTGAACGAGTTAGGGTTGCAAGTCGCGCTTGCCAGCGAAGCGCGCGCTGGCCGAAAAGCCTCACTGCGCATGGTGGGCAAAACCCTGTGGAACCCATCTTGGCGGGCAAACCGGTCGTGTTTGGCCCGCACATGGAAAACTTCGGCATACTTGCTAAAACCCTTGTCTCAAACAAAGCCGCTATCCAGGTTCGCGACGCCGACTCACTCGAACGGGCAATTGTTGAACTTCTGCGAGATACTGAAGCGCGGCAGCGCCTTGTCCAAAATGCACGCGAAGTTTTGAGCACGCACAAAGGCGCAACTGAGCGCGCAGCGGCGTTGATTCACGAACTTCATTCGGCTCTGTAGCCACGGCGCTGGGCGCTGTTTCAATTGAGGCCGGTGCCAAAGCTTGCAACAGTTCGGCAATTTACCTTGCGCCTGGGAGTAGCAATTCCGATATTGCCCGCGCTTTTGTGACCCTATCGTCTAGAGGCCCAGGACACCGCCCTTTCACGGCGGTAACACGGGTTCGAATCCCGTTAGGGTCGCTTCCCTCGTATAACTGAGGCGAAGCGGCCAATTGCATAAGAATTTGGCATAACATCACTGGCGATGTTCGCCTAAGTTCTTCGTTGTCCGCTAATGTCGGCGGCTTATGTTGCGCTCGGCAATCGCGACGCTGCCAAGTGTTGCCCGTAAATGAAGAAAGCGACGAAGCGGACGGCCAAAGGCGAACAAAAAAAGCAATCTATTCTCGGCCAGCCGCAGCAACACGAGAAAAGGGTGGCGGGGCAGGCGGAAATGGCGGCAGGCGGTTCTAGTTTCGCTGGCTCACAAAGTCCCCATAGAAAAACGGCGCCCCCGCCATGGAACTCGCTGGACGGGAGACGGCGAAGCGGCGGGTAGGAGGAGATTTGGCGCCGCTTGCGTCTAAAAAGTGAGGGCACGCTAAAATGGCAAAGGGTGCGGGAAAACGCGAAACAAACGCTCAGCGCCGTGAAAGGGAATATAACCGTCGAACGACTCTTGGAATTGCAAAACTGATAGCAGAAAGAATATGCGAGAGAAGGAAAAGCAAAGCGGACTTGGCCCCGGGAAATTTTGCGGACTTGTCGGCAAAAGAATTGAAAAGGCTAGGCTACCACCCAGAAACTAAACGCTGGATGCAAACTTATACGTGGATTGGACAAACGCTTTGCGAACTTTGCCCGTTCGACG
>QHOK01000086.1 GCA_003218755.1 Verrucomicrobiota bacterium | reverse complement strand
TAGTGTCCATGCCGATATGCGCATTGATGTACGACACTGAGCCATAGGCGAGGACCAACCCGACATACAGCCCGATCAATGAGCCGCTCCGTCGAAAAACGAAACGCATGAACCCGCCGATGTTGCTGTCCTTTTCCACACGGTTGCGATTGTAGATCCAGACGAGCGAGAGGTATTGCACGTCGTGGAAAACTTCGAACAGCGCAATGCCAACAAGAATGTTTGCCACGAGGTTGTTGCAGTACCACCAAAACGCGATGCTCGTGATCAGTAAGGCCACCTTCACGGGGTTCGGCCGGTGGCCGATGATCCACATCCGCAGGAAATGAACGAGGAACAGGACCGAAACTGCGATCGCCGCCAATAGGATCAGTTGCTGACCGTGGTGCACCACACTCGGCGGGATAAATAGTCCCCCGCACATATAGTACGTGTCCAACGTGTCGCTCAGGCGATATGGCGAAAGCGCCACAGCGGTAGCGAACCAGATCACACACATGGTGAAATCGAGCCGGCGCGTGAGAGCGTCAAACGTTCCAGTTTTTGCGTCGTAGATGCGGCAGAAGCCGTAGGTCTGCATTAAGCCGTGCCAAACACCCCAGAAGAAAACGATCAGCAAAATTCCCTTCAGGTCCCACCAGAAGAAGGCCGTGCAGACCGCGAGAAGAAACAACGGCGCGAAAACAAAACGCCATTTGAAGCGTTCAAACAATGCGCGATCGCCATACGCGCGGATCATCCCCGGCAAGTGATGTCCCATTGCGCCGAATGCAGCGACAAAGAGATAAATGTCCTGGGGACTCCAGCGCGCCTGCGCCAGCGCAAAAGCTGGCACCAGCAACAGCGGCGTGCCGACGTACAAAATCAGGTCTCGCCACGAATCAAGTATCCATAACTTGCGCCCAGACGCACTGACCGGACCAACCGGGACAGTCTGAGGACGTGAAAATGCGCTGAGAAGCTGCATGAATTCGGGAGCTAAGTCTTCCGTAAAACAGCGGTAAAATCAATCCGCTTTATGCAGAAGATACGGGGGGACCGGCGTGTTCGGTGCGCGCAGTTTCAGAGTCACACGCGAAAAGTTAAGGGGCTATTGTGAACAAAACCCAGGCGGCAGAACTAAAACAACACGAGCAAGAACGCGATTTCTTTTGCGTCGTCAGTGACGCATTTCGCGTCTTTGCGCACCGTTCTGCCATTATGCTGGGCAGCGCCTGGGCGTTTAGCGGTGCCATGCTCGTTATTATTGTTTGGCTCCTCACCGGCCCGATCTTTCAGTTCTCCGACACGTGGCAACTGATCATCAATACTGCTACGACCGTCATTACGTTTCTGATGGTTTTTTTGATTCAGAACACCCAGAATCGTGACGCCAAAGCGATGCATCTCAAACTTGATGAGATCATCCGCGCACTGAAGAGCGCACGAAATCAGCTTGTCGATCTTGAAGATCTCTCCGATGAGGACTTGAAGAAACTCGAAGAACAATTTCGGCGGCTACGACAAAAAGCCGAGAACGACGGAAGTCCTTCGCGCCACTCCGAGCATACTGAAAGCGCTGAGAGCGCGCGTTAAGCAACCTTCGCGTCCGGCTTTTTTGCCTGCCCGGTTCGGAGAAAAATTTTGCCGCTGGGGCAGAGTTGAAAAACCTCGCAGTTCGAGCAATCCGGCTTGCGCGCATAACAGCGGCGGCGGCCGTGCCAGATCAGCCAGTGGCTCCAGTCCGTCCAATGTTCGCGCGGCACCAGCTTCATCAGATCGCACTCGATAAGGCGTTGCCCAGCACCACGTTTGCAGTCTTACGTCCGACCCCCGGCAAGGCGCATAGCTCCTCCATCGTCTCGGGAACCTTTCCGCCATGTTTCTCGACGATTGCGCGCATTGAACCGCGAATGCTTCTCGCTTTGTTACGATAAAAGCCCGTGGATTTGATCGCGTTTTCCAACTCGGCCTGCGGCGCGTCCACATAATCTTTCGCCGTGCGATACTTCTTGAATAGCGCGGGCGTGACCATATTTACCCGCTTGTCGGTGGATTGCGCGGAGAGAATTGTCGCTACAAGCAGCTGGAGCGGATTACGAAAATCCAACTCGCAATGCGCGGTTGGGTAAACTTTCGGCCAAACCTTGATCAATTGTTTTACGCGCTCCCGAGTTGTCATCTGGTCATTATTCTCCGGGCCTGCTATGGATTTCAATCCAACGATGGACAAATCAGCGGCGGAGCTAATTGATCGTCGGCCAATTGCCACCCGAAATCGAAAATGGGCGCAGGCGGCGACTGGGTGGCTCGCTGCACGAAACGTTTCGCCGAACGCAATTTCGATCGCGGGCATGTGCGCGTGCATTGTAGCAGGATTCGCGCTCGGCATGACTTCGATTACTGACTATCGAATCTTGTGGCTCGTCGCTGCGCTTGGTGCGCAATTGCGCCTGACCGCGAACATGCTCGATGGAATGGTCGCCATCGCGTCGGGTCGCACTTCAAAAATCGGCGAGCTCTACAACGAAGTGCCGGACCGCATCTCAGACGCGGCCGTTTTCATTGGAGCCGGCTTCGCGTGGGGCGGAAATGTTACGCTCGGGTACATCGCGACCATTTTAGCAATCTTCACGGCTTATGTTCGTGCCGCAGGAAAAATTGCCGGCGCAGCTAACGAGTTTTGCGGACCGATGGCAAAACAACATCGGATGTTAGTCATCACGCTAATCTGCTTATACTCGGCGATCGCACCGCGTTCCTGGCAGATGATCACGTTCAACGATTCGCAGATCGGTCTGATGGCTCTTGGCCTTGTGGTGATCATCGTGGGCTGCGTTATGACCGTTATTCGCCGAATAGGCCGAATCGCACGGGCGCTGAAATGAGCCAGGTTACGCGCGAACGACTCTTTGGATTTCGCCACGCCTTTGACGATCGCGTGACCGTTGTTCTGACGCTGGTGGCTCTCGTTCTGTTCCTGTTAGCACCAGTGCTGATTCTTGTCGTGACCCGGGCGGCCAAGAGCACCAGTGATAAGAAAAAGGAACTCTGGGATCGTTATCGGTCCTGGATTTGGCTGGCGCTGTTCATCCTGATTCCCATTCTGGCAGGGGCTTTTTGGACGATCCTGGCCGTGGCCACGCTAAGTTCTCTTTCTTATCGGGAATATGCCCGGATCACCGGGTTGTTCCGGGAACGAACTATCAGTCTCATCGTGGTCATCGGTATTCTCTTCATCACTTTTGCTGCGCTGGATAATTGGTACCGACTCTTCGTTGCGTTGTTTCCATTGACAGTCGCGCTGATTGCCACTGGTGGATTGATTCCCGATCAACCAAAGGGCTACATCCAGCGGGTTGGCCTGGGAGTCCTCGGCTTCGCTCTTTTCGGAAGCGCGCTCGGGCATCTTGGCTACATGGCGAACGATTGGAACTACCGGCCGATCCTTTTGCTGATCATCTTCGCCGTGGAGCTCAATGACATCTTTGCTTACATCTGTGGCCATTTGTTTGGTCATCGAAAATTTGTCCCCAACACGAGCCCGAACAAAACAGTAGGAGGCGCGCTCGGAGCAATCGCACTAACTACGCCACTCTTTGCGATTGGCGCACATTTTGTCTGGTTTGGCACGGCGCTCGACACGCCCGTCCGCCTGGTGGGCCTTGGCATCATTGTCAGCGTGGTGGGACAATTCGGGGACCTGATGCTTTCCTCCATCAAACGCGACCTCGGCCTCAAGGACACGGCAAAACTCATTCCCGGACACGGCGGCATTCTCGACCGGTTCGATAGTCTGATTCTTGTAGCGCCGGCAGTATTTCATTACGTAAACTACTTTGTGGGCTTCGCTGTTGGCCAACCGCAGCAAATCTTTAGCGGATAGGAAACTCGATGGAGCCTTGGAATCTCCAGCCTGCCCGCGATACCGGCCTGACTCCGAGCGAGCGGTTTCGCAGCGTGCGGCGTGAAAGCGGCCTTCTCGAAAACATAGCGCATCAGGTTTGTTTCTTACTGCTGCGAAGTTATTTCGCGATTGCGCATCGACTCACGATAATGGGGCGCGAGAAACTGCCGGCGCACGGCCCGTTTGTGCTCGCAGCGAATCATTGCAGTCATCTCGACGCACTTGCACTTGGAACAGCACTAACTCGCCGCTATCGCGAACGTGCCTTTCCCATCGCTGCCGGCGACGTTTTCTTTCAAAGCACTGTGACCAGCACGTTTTCGGCGATTATGCTCAACGCTTTGCCGATGTGGCGGAAGAATTGTGGCCCGCACGCCCTTGCCGATTTGCGCCAGAAATTACAGGAAGAAAGAGCAATCTTTATCATCTTCCCGGAAGGCGGACGCAGTCGCAACGGTTCGATGATGCCCTTCAAGCACGGCCTTGGGATGCTCGTCGCCGAAACAAACGTCCCGGTTGTGCCTTGTGGTCTCGTTGGAACTTTCGAGGCCCTGCCGCCACACCAAAATTTTCCGCGACCTGTGTCGGTCAAGCTGGTGATCGGCGATGCACTCGAGTTCGCATCGATAGCTAACGATCGCACGGGCTGGTCGCAAATCGCAGCGACCGTTGAATCCTGTGTCCGGGACTTAGTCGCTCAGTCCCGCACTGCGTAGCCAGCAAGTTTCTGTTCCAAATGCGGAGGAACATGGGCGACGATCACGGCGTCGTTGCCTTCGTAACGCAGTTCCAGCACGTGGCCGACGCGATGAATCTCGGCGATCAATGCAGATTCATTCGATGCAATACGAAAACGTGAGCGCAACCGCCATGAGGCGAGCGCATTTTCCAACGCTTGCACGAGGTTGTTAACTCCTTCTCCCGTGCGCGCGGAGATTGCGACGCTGCCGGGAAAACGTTTCAAGTACGGTTCGACCAGTTCACGGTGTGGCAGTTTGTCG
>QHOK01000085.1 GCA_003218755.1 Verrucomicrobiota bacterium | reverse complement strand
GATTACCGATGCGCTCTGGTACCGTCGAAAGTGAAGCAATCACACGGCGACCGTCTGATGTCCTGCCGCTTGCCAAAGTTTCACGGATGAAGCGGACTTGTCGCCGATGCTTTCTGACGATAAAAAGCAGGCGCTTAAGACCCAGCACACTCAACACGACAAGAACGACCGAAATTAGCAGCAACATTGGGACAAAATCGACATCGTAAAGTTGAACGAGTGTTTAACACGACTCGCACAATACTGAAGTCGCAGGCCACCCTTGCATCGGAGCGACAGTTAAAATAGGAATCACTGCATTAGCAATACGCAATGCGTCCCGCGACGCGAAACCATTTCCCAAATCGTGAAAAAAGTTTTTCTTACTGGCACGAGCTCGGGCATTGGTCTTGCCATTGCGAAGTTACTCGTCGCTCACGGTCACGAAGTGTGGGGCACGTCGCGCAACCTGGAACGCATTCCGAAGATGCCGCGATTGTATCCGGTGCACCTCGACCTGAGCGATCCGCGTTCTGTTGAGAAGGCATTCAACGCCGCGCTCGCGGAAGCTGGTGATTTCGATGTTTTGATCAACAACGCCGGGAGCGGGCATTTTGGTCCGACCGAAAATCTTTCCGAAAAAGAAATCGCGAGCCAGTTTCAAATTCTCGTTTTCGGGCAGGTTCAGTTAATGCGGCTTGCCTTGCGCGTGATGCAAGCACGAGGGGAAGGTTTGATCATCAATGTCACATCGCTGGCTGGCCGTCTTCCCGTTCCGTTCATGGCGGCTTACAACGCCGCGAAAGCAGCCATGGCGTCGTTCACCATGTCAATCCAACTGGAGTTGCCAGATACGCGAGTGCGCATTGTCGATCTCCAACCCGGCGATATCCGTACCGACTTCAAGGAAGCAGTGATGAAGAGCGGGCAGAACGACCCGCGATATGAAGCAAAGTTCGCCAAAACTTGGGATGCAGTTGAACGCAACATGAAGAACGCTCCGAAACCCGATCTCGTCGCGCGCCATGTTCTCAAATTGATCAACGATGTTCATCCGCCGCCGCGGATAACGGTTGGCGATGCGTTTCAAGCAAAACTCGCACCGTTAATTTTTAGATTTCTCCCCCAGCGCGTCAGGATTTGGGGTCTTAAGAGATATTACGGCATATGACTGCCATCTCCGATGCAGTGATCTTGATGGCGGGATCGGGTTCGCGTCTGCGCGGCTCCGACAAAACTTTCTCGAAGCCGCTCGTGCCGTTGCTTGGTCGTCCGTTGATTTGTTACACGGTAGACGCGCTGATCCACGCGGGAATCAAAAGGGCGCACTTTATTACTGGTTACCAAAGCGGACGGATGATCGCGGCGGTCAGACAATTGATTCCGTCCGAGCTCGAGTCCTGTTTCATCGAAAATCCCGATTGGCAAAAACAAAACGGCGTTTCTCTGCTCGCGGCGGCCAATCAGGTGACGGCGCCGTTTCTTTTGACGATGAGCGACCATTTGTTCGATGAATCAATTGTCGATCTTTTGCTCCGGAACGCCGTCCTCGACCAACTCAATGTCGCGATCGACCGAAAACTCGGTTCAATTTTCGATGTCGATGATGCGATGAAAGTTCAAACTCAGGGTGACCGAATTTTTGAGATCGCCAAGGATTTAACGGTTTACGATGCGGTCGATACCGGTCTCTTTGTCTGCCCCTTGAACATTTTCGATTACCTCGAACGAGTAAAACGCGACGGAGATTGCAGTCTTGCCGACGGAGTGCGATCGATGGCGTCAGACGGCAAAGCCCGCGCCGTCGATATTGGAAACGCATGGTGGCAAGACGTCGACACGCCGGAAATGCTGGCGCAAGCGGAAAAGCATTTAGGCGCGCGCGTACTGCCGACCGAGGATATCCTAAAGAACAGCTAGCTACCAGTCGCAGTCGGCTGGCGGCGCCAGTTGTCGAATAAACTGGCTGATCGCGAGCAATTCAGCGTGCAGGTCGCGTTACAGGATTTGTAGTTGTGAAACTGCTCCCGCAAATCGTTCAACGTGTAATCCAGCAGCGGCTTGGACCAGACGTTTCGGGTTTGTGAGCACCAATTCACTTTCCCGTATTCATCCACGTAAAGATACCGGCTGCCGGCGCGACATTTGAATGGTGCGGGGCGACCGCGCACCAGTTCTTTGCGGTAGCCTGAGAATTCCGGCCATCTCCTTGGCAGCTTGTCTACGATGTCCTCAAACGCCTTCAAGTCTTCACTGCTTAAGTTGAGTTGCCCCTGGCTGTCGTGCACGAGAAGCACGCGGGCGCCAAAACCGAGCTGACGAACAAAGGAGACGACTTCGTCAGCTTCCTCCGGAGGACATGCGCCGATGACCGCACTAATAACCACCTCAAACCGGGCATGGTCCCGCAACCATTGCAAACGCTTCTTCAGGTTGTTGAGAACCTTTTGCGTCGTTTCGTTTGCCTGAACCCCGTCGATGGAAAGTTGCATCCTCTGCAGCCCGGCCTTATTGAGCGTCTCAATCAGCTCCGGCCGCAAAAGGAAGCCGTTCGAGATCATGCTCGTGCGGTAGAAGCGAAACTCGCGGCAGGTACGGATGAGGCGGGGAAGCTCCGGATGCATTGTAGGTTCGCCGCCCGTAAGAGAAATCCCAAACGTTCCAAGTGCCTTGAGTTTCCGCAGGCGTTCCTCCAGTGTTTCTACTGGCACGGGATCGCTGACTTTGTCATACTCAGAGCAATATCCGCAGGATAGATTACAGCGCCGTATCACGACCATCTGGGCAAGAAACGGGCTGTAGCGGAGGCGAAAAAACATACTCGGAGTGGTCCAAGATGCCGCCGGAGATAAACTTTGGGCAACCACAGCACTTTCGAATACCACTGGGTCGCGGTGGGAGCAAGCTGGCCTGATGGAAAACAGCGCGGACTTGCCGAGTAGGAGCGGGGTGTCTACTAATTACGACGTCGGAGCAGGTAGCGCTGCGGAATTGCCCGGGTAATTGTTCTTGCCAGCACGCCCGACCTGATTGCGGCGCAATTAGCCGAACCGTGCAGGTCCCGCGCGCAGCTGGTTCTAACGTTTCGCGACCGACCGGCCGGACCGGTGACGATTGACCAGATCGTTGACCTGTGGCCGGACGCCGCTCAGCTTCTTCTCGTCGTGCGAGGCGATAGTGTTTTCGACAGTCGCCTATTGCACTTGCTCGCGACACAAAGTTCACCGGCGGTCCTGGTTGATTCCGCTGTGCCCTCGAAATTTCAGCCGCTGGTGGCTTCGTCCCCAAACACACTGCGCGCGAAATTCTGTGGTGCGGCACTGCTGCAACGCGACTGGGTTTCGACCCAGAGTGGTCCTCTGGGAAAGGCGATCAATAACGGCCTGGAACAAAACGCAATTGCGGCAGTCGATGTGAGCGACCAACCCTCCTACTCGCCGGCGCTGCGGCGAAAGCTCAGACCGTTTTGGTTTCCGGCACCACCTCCGGCGCATGTCAAACTAGCGGAGCGCATCCTTCTCAACTCAGTGCAAAAAGGTACGCAGGATTTTCCCGCGCGCATTCAGGCGCCGGTCGAAACTTTTCTCATTTCAAAACTTTGCAAAACCGCCATCACGCCTAATCAGCTCACCGTGTCATGGATAGCCTTGGCTTTCGGAACTGCGATTCTTTTCGTGACCGGTCACCTCATTGGGGGAATCTTGCTCGCGTTGATCATCGGCATCCTCGATGGTCTCGACGGCAAGCAGGCGCGAATCAAGGTCGAGACATCTAAGACGGGAAAAATTGAGCATTGGTTCGATTCATTCTTCGAAATCGTCTGGCCGACGGCACTGGCGTATCACTTCTATGTCTCGGGCCAACTGCCTAATGCTTTTTTCTACCTGGCTCTGCTCATTGTGGCAGAGGCGCTCGATGGCATTGGCAAACTAGGGGTCTACCTACCAGCGGACACGCCGGAAAAGGCGCTCATTGTCATGGCATTCTGGGAAGTCGCAACCGCCGCGGCTGATCTCTTGCACTCCTGCTGGATACGTTATGTTCACCGGCGCCAGAGCTTCCCTGATCTGCCGTTAGGTTAACGACTTCGCGTAGATACGATACGTTTTGTAGCGCGTCGCGCCCAGCGCTTCGATAAAACGGTTGACCATGAAGTTATCTTCAAGCGTCATGCTCAATTCGCCCGTCAAGCCGCGTTTGAATGCTTCGTCCATCAAACCCAGGACCAGAGTTTCGGCGATACCAGCGCGCCGGTACTTTTCGATCACTCCGAGCGCCACGAGCCGGCCGGTCCGGATTTTCCTCTTATAATAGAGCAGTTTGATTAAGCCGATGGGAAAACCAAAACGGGTCAATCGTCCGTTGATCTGCCGGAGCGCAACGTTGATGTCGGGCACGCCGATGACGAAGCCGACCGGCTTGTTGCCAATTTCTGCAAGCAATGTTGCCTGCGGCACGATAAACGGCTTCATCTCGTGCGCGAGGTGATCGAATTCAGCCTGGGTAAAGGGAACAAAGCCCCAGTTTTTTTCCCACGCTTGATTGTAAATTGTGCGAAGACGCCGGCTCTCGTCCTCGATCTTGCGCAGATTCACTGGGCGAATCGTGACGCCATGCCGGCCGGCGCGGGCCGTCGCCACTTTGCGCAGCCGTTCCGCCGCCTCCGGAAATTCCGAAAACCACCATGCGTACCAGTCCTTCGCTTTGCCGAAACGCCACGATTCGATGAGCCGCGGGTAGTAGCGGGGATTATGCGAGGTCAGAAGAGTGGGCGGATGTTCGAAACCGTCGACGAGCAATCCACACACGTAGTTAGTCGAGTAATCGATCGGGCCCATAATCTCCGTGCGATTTTTTTTGCGCAGCCAACCGGCCGCAGCCTCGAAGAGCGCCGCGGCGGCGTTGCGGTTGTCGATGCACTCGAAGAGACCAAAACAGCCGACATTCGATTGATGCAGCGAATTATAGTTCGGATCGTCGCTCGCCATGATTCGGCCAACGATCTCGCCGTTCTGTCGGGCCAGAAATAATGCAGCGTCGCCGTGCTTGTAAAACGGATGCCGCTTGCGATTGAGGAAGGCCTTTCGTTCGATGATTAACGGCGGTACCCACACCGGGTCGTTCGCGTAAATTCGCCATTGAAATTTGATAAACGAATCGCGATCCCGGCGTGAGCTGACTTCTGAAATTTCGATCTCCGACACGAATACAATAGGCCGTCTAGGCCGCGTCTCGCCATCTCACCGCCACTTCCAGCAGGGATTCGGACATGTTTTCCTGGCGGATAATCAGGTACACGAACAGCAAATTGAGCGGAGTGAGTTCGAGCCAGAAGTAGTAAATTGGCTGGCCGATGAACAGGAAGGCAAACAAAACCAACATCCTGGTGTTCGTCATCAACAGGCCCCACCACTTGAACATTGGGCTGGCCAGATTTCGATAACGCGTTCTTAGCCAGCTCGGGATTTCGCCGTGGAACAGTTGGCTGGTTGTATCGCGCAATTTTTT
>QHOK01000084.1 GCA_003218755.1 Verrucomicrobiota bacterium | reverse complement strand
GAAGCCGTCGGACTTGTCTAGGAGTCATATATGAAAACTATGATCATCGCTTTGCGGACTACGATCGTCACTCTTGTCTTGACCGGACTACTCTATCCGTTCGTGATGACCGGTCTCGCTCAAGTGCTGTTTCCCTGGCGCGCAAACGGCAGCCTGGTTACGGACGAAAAGGGACAAGTGATCGGCTCGGAGCTGATCGCCCAAGGATTTGCTAATCCGGCGTATCTTCAGCCACGGCCTTCGGCGGCAGGGGAGAAGGGCTATGACGCGACTTCCTCTTCCGGTTCTAATCTAGGCCCGACATCGAAGAAGTTGCAGGACCGTATAAAGGAAGACCTTAAGCGGCTCAAGGAAGAAAATCCTGACGCGTCGAGTCCTGTTCCTGCCGACCTCGTGACCGCTTCAGGGAGCGGGCTCGATCCGCATCTTTCATCGCAAGGAGCGCTCTGGCAGGTGCTGCGAGTTGCCAAGGCACGCGGAATTTCACCGGAGAGAGTGCAAGCCGTTGTAGAGGCCAATGTCGAGGGAAGAACCTTCGGCATTCTAGGCGAACCCAGAGTCAATGTGCTCTTGGTCAACCTTGCGCTCGATCGTCAGTTTGGCCGCCCCGCTCCCCTGCCGGTTTCAGAGAAAAAGGATACAGCAAAAGACAGCGCTGCGAGCGCAGGAGTATTTCTCGCGCCGTAGGCTCAAGCGTCAACTTACTGCCAAGAAAGGTGTTATACCGGTTGATACTGAGAAGTTGCTTTGAAGCTTACTGGCAAACTTGAAAACCGCATCCTATATTGATCGCCAATGGCCGCATTAAGCCACTGGCTATGAGCGATACCTCCTGATGGCACTGGACCGCAAACGTCCCGAAGATTTCCTCGAGCTGGTCGAGCGCGCGAAGCGCGGGCGCCTGAAAGTCTATATCGGCCCTGCTGCAGGCGTGGGTAAAACCTACCAGATGTTGGAGGAGGCTCATGCGCTAAAGAAGCGGGGTGTGGACGTGGTCCTGGCATTCATCGAGACTCACGGCCGCGCCGAGACGGAGGCTCTTGTGGAGGGGCTAGAGGTTATTCCACGACGACGAATGGACTATCGGGGTGTGACGGTGGAGGAGATGGATCTCGACGCCGTGCTGAAGCGTCATCCGCAGTTGGCGGTGGTCGATGAGCTGGCGCACACAAACATTCCCGGCAGTCGGAATCGAAAACGTTATCAAGATGTTCTCGAACTTTTAGAGGCAGGAATAAATGTCATCTGCGCATTCAACGTGCAGCACTTGGAAAGCTTGAACGATCTGGTCAAGCAGGCGACCGACGTGGTTGTCCGCGAAACCATCCCCGACTCTTTTCTGAAGCAGGCCGACCAAGTGGTAAATCTTGATTTGGCAGTGGAGGATCTGATCGAGCGGCTGCGGGCCGGCAAGATCTACAGCCAGGAAAAGGTTAATTGGGCGTTGGAGCACTTCTTCAAGCCTGAAAAACTTTCGATGCTACGAGAGATTGCGCTGCGCGAAGTCGCCGAAAGCATCGATCGAACGGTGTCCGCCCAAGCTCGTTCGGACGAAAATTCACATCGGGCAGTGGCGAGCGAGCGGGTCATGGTTTGCATTGCCTCGCGAACGCCTCATTCCGCCATGCTGCTCCGGCGCGCGTCGCGACTGGCTGGACGACTCAACACCGATTGGTACGTCGTCTACGTCGAGACTCCCAAAGAAAACCCTCTCAGAATCGATGCCGAAGCACAGCGTCACCTGATCGATACCGAGCAAAAGGCGCGGGAGCTCGGCGCCGAAGTGGTTCGCCTCAGCGCCAAGGATCCGGTTCCCGCGCTGCTCGAATTCGCGCGTACACACGGCGTCGGCCACATCGTCATCGACCGGACCAGAAAGTCCTGGTGGCGCCAACTCTTGGGACAGTCGGTGATGGCTAGGTTGGTAAGAGAAGCGGCGGGTTTCGACCTGCATATCGTCTCCTTCGAGGGAGAGGAGGAGTCCGCATGAGCTTGCGAACCAAACTCCTCTTAGCTCAGGCTCCGATGGCTTTGATCCTGGTGATCATTTCAGCCTTCTCCGTATGGATGGTTTCTTTCTTGGGTTCGCACTCTCAAACGATTTTGAAAGACAACTATCGCAGCGTTCTGGCAGCCCAGCGGATGAAGGAAGCCATAGAGCGCAAGGATAGCGCTGCGCTCTTCCTGATCGCCGGCAGGCGCGACAAGGGGCTGTCGCAAGCTGCTCAGTACCGACCTTTGTTCGAATCCGAGCTCCAGGTTCAGGAGAACAACATCACTGAACCTGGGGAGCGCGAGGTCACTCAACGGTTGCGCGAATTCTGGAATGACTATCAACAAAAGTTTGACCGTTTTCAAAAGATGAGCGATGACGAGGCGGCAAGGCAGTTTTATTTCGGCGAGCTGGAGCCGGCATTCGAAAAGGTAAAGAACGCTGCGGATGAGATTCTAGCGATGAACCAGGACGCGATGGTGCGCAAGAGCAATGACGTGCGCCGCACCGCGGAGCGAATGAACAACATCACGATTGTCGCCGTCTTGGTGGCTCTGATCCTTGGTCTTGTTCTTTCGACGATGCTCACGCAGCGGTTGTTGCGTCCTCTCTCGCAACTGAGTCATGCCACCAAGAGCCTCGGTGAGGGAAATTTTAACGCCCGGGCGAATTTACAGGGTAACGACGAACTGGCGCAGTTAGCGCGGGATTTCAACTCCATGGCCGATCGCCTCTTGCAGTACCGTAACAGTTCCCTCGGCGAGTTGCTCCAGGCTCAACTAGCTATGCA
>QHOK01000083.1 GCA_003218755.1 Verrucomicrobiota bacterium | reverse complement strand
GAATCCCGATGGCCGTTGGTATGGTTGGGGTCGGCGCCGAGCGACAACAACGTTTTCACCGATTCGACTAATTGCGGACGCTGCCACGTTTCCCTGACGGCCCAACAAAGCAGCGTCGTCCCGTCCCGCCCGGGCGCCTGCAAATCTGGGAGCGCGTTCGCCGCCGCGCGGATCGCGTCCTGATCATTCGCTGAAATTGCCTGCGCGACGGCCAGGAGCGCCGGTTGATCGCCGAAGTCCCATTTCCCGGAGCGGACCTCCTCCTCCATCTGGCGGCGATGCACCTCACCTTTTTCCATGTCGATCCAAAACGCTGCGAACAACCCAAGCGGCAGCCCAAGACAAAGAATCAGAGCCGCGACGATCAACCAGCCTCGCCATTTGTTAGCGAAAAGGGTCGCGACGGCGGCCATAACGCCGATCATCAGGAACAAGGAGCCGAACACGATGTAGGCACGGCTCAGCGAATCCGCTTCGCGGGAGCCGCCCAGCGCGCCTGTGATAGTGAGGACACCCACGACACCGTAGGCGCCGGCAGCGAGCCACAGAACGATTTGGAAGAACCTTCCAGATCACGATCGCCGTTTTATCAACCCGTGACGATTTGCACAAGGAAGCCGCGCCGACGCTTCCCATTTTGACCGCTGACTGCGGTCTCCAAATCGATTCTTGCTGTAGTGGCAGCCGTGTCGGCTGCGAAACTCTCTGCCCAAAGCTTGCTCGCGGTCGCGTGTGGCGTGCGAATGCTTCCTGAGTTTAGACGCGACCCCGTTTTTTATTTTCGAGCCTGCACGACAATGGCCCTCATCGGAGCACGAATGTCTGTTTCTCCGAAGCGGTCCGCGATTGCTCGAGCCACGGCCTTGGCAATGACTGGCAATAATGACGGGTCACGCTCGGCGATTGCCACGGCCACCGGGTTCCCATGCACCAAGCCTGTGGCTGCGTCTTCCGCTCGGATTGCTGCACCGACTTTGGCGACGACTTCCATCTTGATCTCTTGAAAGCCAGAATCCCTCAGCACGCGTTTGATCTCGTTCTTGTCATGATACCCGAACGGGACCTGGTAGAATGCCGGTGGATCTTTATCAAAGTACCTGGCAATGGTTTGATGTGTGAGTTGGCCCAGCTCGTTGTGCTCCATAGCGTCCCACACATTGAAAAGAAACAGGCCACCCGGCTTTAGAACACGGTGAGCTTCGCGCGCGGCCAGCGCCTTGTCCGGCACGAACATGATTCCGAACTGGCACACGACGGCATCGAACAACTGGTCGCCAAAAGGCAAGCTACATGCGTCGGCCTGCAGCCATTGCACGGCTTCGTCTTTACGGAACTTGGCCGCCGCATGTTGAAACATCGGTTCGTTCAAATCCGTCGCGGTCAGTTCCGCTGTCGAAAGCAAACGAGACCGCAAGACGCGCGTTAAGATGCCAGTGCCGCAGGCCAATTCCAAAACCGAACCGTTCTTCGCGACCTGCAAGCGCGACGCCAGATCCTCGGCGTACGGCTGGAACAACATCGGCCCAAGGTAGCGATCATACGCCGCCGGGATGGATCCGGAAAATTGTGCGTGCTCGTCTTTCATATAGCGCTTCTAAGAACGAAACTTCACTTTGGCCTTCTGCAACTTTTTCAGTCCCTGATCCAGCCGATGATGTGTGTGTATACACCCATGATGCGTTGCCGTTCGGCCTTTCGGTCGGAGCGGGCGCGAGTCAATGGAGCGTGCTGGAAGCCGTGACATAGACGGGCAATCAAAAGCTGAAGTCGCAAGGGCGTTATTTCGCCGCCTGCTGCTTCTTTTTGGCAAGCGCGAGGCGCTCCGTCTTTTTCCGGCGTCTTGCCCGTTTCTTCACATTATCTCTACCGTGGCTGTGTCCCATAATCCTCAACGCTGACGATCGGTCCCATTCATCTCGATGTAACGATTTTAACGGTTCAACGAATCACGACCGCGAAGCTTAAATGTTAAATGCTCCGCTCGCGATGACTTTCGGAGTTAGACGCGACCCCCATTTTCTTTCGAGTGAAACCGAGGCTGGCCTCTGCGCTGTTGCTGCGTTCGATGAGATGTCGGCGCCGGCGCATCCTGAACTTTGGTCACTCGCGCATCCCGCTCTCGCGCCAGCGACCTAGCTGCTTGGCCCCCTACCCGCGCGCGTCCCCCTTCGCGCGTGTTCATGATCTCGAATGTCCGAAACAGCGGGGCCAGATCGATCACGTCGTTCGCGGCTGATCTCAATATGTTCCCGAGATTTGCGGCGACTGACGCGACTTCTACGCGGATCCCGTGTCGGCGCAGCTTGATGGCGAGATAAGCGAAATCGGCGTCGCCAGTCACCAGAATCACAACATCGGGCCGCATCTCGATGGAAAGCTCGAGCGCGTCGATCGCCATCATCACGTCCACGTTCGCCTTGTAATGACCTTCTTCGGCGGGCGCCCCATCTTTGGTGACGACCATGAATCCGTTGGAGCGCAACCAATGGACGAACTTGTTTTTCTTGTCCCGCTCCTCCTGCCACATCGGGATGGCAGGCGGCAACCCGGCATAGACCACCATCTCGATCAAATCACGTCCGGCGTTTGGCCCGGCCAGAAAATCCCGGAGCTTTAACCAATCGAGCCCGCGTCCAGCGGTCCGCACAGAACTGCCGACGTTCGATTCATCCACCAGCACCAACACTCGGGAACGAGCGTGAATATCTGAATCTTTCTTTCGCACCTGGATATGAATCAACTACATCCGCGGAGTTCTAGCGAGCACTACTTCTTCAAGTCAGATGCGATTTCGACGAACGCAGGTATGCCGAAGTGCGCGAAGGCGGCAATGATCAGCGTATATACACCTATGATGGCATTGCCGGTGGACTTTTACGTCGAAGCAAGCAAGAGCGCGTTGTAGCGGCAGGCGCGTCGCCTGCGATTCCGGCTGTAGCCGCTGTCGCTGACTGCGGCCTCTGAAATTTGATCTCACCGTGGCGAGCGGTGGGCGAAAGCTTTCGGAGTTTAGATTTGACCTCGAAGCGCCGTCTCAAGGAATTGAGACTTGACCGTAAATCAGTCCTCCCTCTGTTTGAAAAAAATAAGTGACGGACGTGGCCAATCTCTGCTTCAATAACGTGATCGCGATCTAATGTACGGGGGCCGAATCACCAG
>QHOK01000082.1 GCA_003218755.1 Verrucomicrobiota bacterium | reverse complement strand
TGCATTTTTTCCGCTTCGCCGCTTCAACCTTTTAACGTTTTAACGCATCCAGAATCGGCTGCGGGTAAACGCCCAACCAGATCGTGGCAATCACCAAGGCGCTGATTGCCAGACGCGACAGTCCGTTCACGGGTATTTTGGCAAGATTCGTCGACTGCCAGTACATCGCGCGAACGACTTTGAGATAATAATAGAATCCACAACCTACGGTAAGCACACCTACAACGACCAGCGCGATCTGGCGCTGCAAAACTGCTGCGTAAAAGATAAAAAACTTGCCCAAAAATCCGGCTGTGAACGGGACACCGGCAAGCGAGACCATTCCGATCAGCATCGCGAATGCGAGAAAGGGCGAACGCCTGGCGAGGCCATCATAGTCGGAAATTTCTTCGCCAGCTTGCTGCGCGACAATTATCAAGACTGCGAAACTGAGGAGCGTCATCAGCAAGTAGGCCACCAGATAGAAAGTGACCGCGCGAACATCGAAACAGACAACTCCGATAAGCAGATAGCCCGCATGCGCGATGCTGGAATAAGCAAGTAACCGTTTTAGGTTTGTCTGCGGCAGCGCTGCGAGATTTCCGTAAATCAATGTGAGCAGCGCGACCAGGACGATCAGCCGCTGTGTTTGTGGCAGCGTCAGGAACGGCAGTAAAACCCGTAGCAGCACAACAAAGCCCGCCGCTTTCGAACCAACGGAGAGATACGCAGTCACTGGCGTGGGCGCGCCTTGATAAACATCCGGCACCCAGATTTGAAACGGCACCGCCGCAATCTTGAAACCAAGCGCGACCAGAACAAACACCATGCCGAGCAGCGCTGCGCCACGATCGACATCCGGATTCGCGAGCGCCTCTGTGAGCCGGTACAGATTTGTCTGGCCGGTCACGCCGAAGATCCAAGCGATTCCATATACGAGGAACGCCGTGGAGAGCGCGCTGAGCACCAGATACTTGGTGCCCGCTTCCAGAGTAACTGGATTGCGCCGGGTAAAGCTGACGAGCACGTAAAAAGATATCGTAACCAGCTCGAGGGAGACAAAGATGAAGACGAAATCGATGGCTGACACCAGATACATCAGTCCGGCGCAGGTGAAGATTGGCACTGCGAAAAACTCGCCCAGCCCGTCTTGCGTGCCGGGAAAGGAAGTGCGCACAACCGGAGCGTAGTCGATCATCATAATGAGCACGAAGATCGTCGTCAGCAGCGCGAACTGTTTGAAGAAGATCGATAACCGGTCGGCGGTATAAAAACTCCAGAAGCCGGTCGCTTGACTAGGCGACGTACTGGGATCGACAAAGAAAGTCGCGAGCAGAACTATCGCCAGACCGGCAATTGCAGTGAAGGCCAAAACTCGTTTGTCGACGTTCGTGGCAAACGCTGCTGCCATCAGGATTACCATCCCTAGCACCAGCACCGTGATCTCAAGTTCCGGCAACTGGCGGATGGCGCACAGCGCCGTGGCTACAGGTCTGCATGTCTGTGAGAGGGCTTGTGTTCGTCGTGAGATAAGTGCGGAACGCGGGCGCCACCATTCGCACGAACGATTGCGGAAAGAATCCGTAGCAAAGAAGCGCACCGACCAGCAGCGTCACCGGCACGCGTAAAGCCGGTCGAAGATCGACAAGTTGCTTGCACTGATCGCTTACCGTGCCCATGAACGTTTTGCGATAGGCTCGCAGCATGTAAACCGTCGAGATTACCACTCCCCAAAGCGCGAGCACCGTGGCGATTTGAAAAATATGGAAGCGGTCCATTACCCACCCGTTCTTGAACGAGCCAAAAAAGATCATGATTTCGCCAGCAAAGTTCGCGAAGCCGGGAAGACCGATCGCAGCGAACACGCCAAATCCAAAGGCGAGCCCGGCGAAGGGCATGACTCTGGCAATACCGCCAAGTTCGTCGAAAACCAATGTTCCCGTCCGCTGGCGTAATTCACCTGCGAGCGCAAATAGCAGCGCAATTGACAGACCATGAGCGAATATCAACACAGCCGCACCGGTCACACCAAGAATGCCAGCACTGGCAATCCCGAGAAAGATGTAGCCCATGTGCATCACGCTCGAGTAACCAAGCATCCAATCGAGCCGCTTCTGGGCGATTGTAACCAGCCCTACGTAAATGATGTTCCCGAGCAACAGCACCAGGAGCAGATCGGTCCAGTGACGCGCGCCTTCGGGTAGCAGGGGAATGGCCAGCCGCAAAAGGCCGTACAGCCCAAATTTTTTTAGCACCCCGGCGTGCAACATTGCCGCCGGCGCTGGAGCGGAAGCATAAGCTTCAGGCGCCCAGGTATGAAATGGGAAGAGGGAAATGAGAATTCCAAAACCGATAAGCAACAGCAGGTAAACATGACGCTGTGCGTCCACTGCGATCTGACCTTGAGCCGCACCAGCCTGCAAAGCGCGAATATCAAAGCTGCGCCAGGCCGGCGGAAGACTTTGGTAAAGCAAGATCAGGCCAAGCAGCAAAATAAAACTTCCGATCGCGAGGTAGATTGTGATTTTCCACGCTGCTGCGACTCGATTTCCGCTTCCCCAAATTCCAATCAATAAAAATGTGGGAATCAGTGCCAGCTCGTGAAATGCATAGAAGAAAAACAAATCGATCGACGCAAATGCGCCAATTGCACCACCCGAAATGAACAAAAGACAGGCGTAGAATGCATTTTCATATCTCTCGATTGTTCCGGCGAACCAGACCGCAGCCACCGTAACAATGCTCGCGAGCAGCACCATTATCAGGCTCAAGCCGTCAACGCCGGTCGTGAAGTTCAGTCGCCACTCGGGAGATATAGTAAACGACGTAATGTGTTGGAAATTGTGTTGCTCCTGGTCAAAGGACATCAGGAGAAACACCGCCGCGCCGAACGTCAAAACCGACGCGGCGAGCGCCGTCTTGCGAGCGGGCGCGCCGGCCATGATCAAAATGGCTGCGATGATCGGACAGAAAATGACGAAGAGAACCATTAGTGAAAGACAAACGGGTTAAAGCTTATTGCCCACGAAACACACGAAAACATGCGGACAAGGAGAATGACGAAACACGAATGACGAATGACGAAAGAAGCCCGAATGCTCAAATGACGAAATCGCGCTCGGCATTCGTGTCCTGTATTCGGATTTTGTCATTCCTTCGTCATTAGACATTCGTCATTCGGCATTGCTTTCACGGTCATTTAACGAAACACAGCGAAGTAAATGACGGCAACAACACCAAGCCCGAACACAAAGACGTAACCTTGCAGATTTCCCACTTGAACCAGCCGCAAAAGAGCGCCGATTCCCCATGTTCCGCGGCTGCTCCCGCCCACCGCGCCTGCATCAATGATCCATCGATCAACGAAGGCTGACACGCGCGCGAGTAGTTCCTGCGTCCAGTAAATCAGCCAGCTGTAGAACTCGTCGAAATACAACTTGTGGCGCAACAGTTCCACGTCCACCGGGTCATTGGTGCGGTTGCGGTAAACAGCAATCGCCAGCGCACTTCCCACGATCAACGCGACGATCGCAAGCGCGGGAACAATGATTGCAACTTCCTTTTCGACTGGGAGTGTGAGGAAGTTTCGCGCGAAGAACGCAAATCCACCGAGCGTCGCTAGGAGCGTCAGCACAATTAACGGCACCGTCATTACCGGTGGCGATTCGCTGCTGTTGCGTGCGATGTCGCTGCGTGGTGTGCCGAAGAAGACTATCACGAGCAGTCGGATCACGTAGAAAGCGGTCAGGAATGCCGTGAACAACGCCACAGCGAAAATCGGCGTGTTGCGTTCGTAGGCGAGCGCAAGAATTGCGTCCTTGCTGAAAAACCCGCTGAATGGCGGACAGCCGATCAACGCCAGCGCGCCAACAACAAAACTAACAAACGTGATCGGAAGTTTCCGGGAAAGCCCTCCCATATTCCAGATGTTCTGTTCGTGATGGAGCATCACAATCACCGAGCCGGCAGCGAGGAAGAGAAGCGCTTTAAAGAATGCATGGGTAAACAGGTGGAACATGGCCGCATCATTTGACGCAAGACCCACCGCCATAATCATGTAACCAAGTTGTGAGAGTGTGGAGTAGGCGAGAATTCGCTTGATGTCGTTCTGCTGCGTTGCGATTAACGCGGCCATCACTGCGGTGATCGTGCCGATCCATGCAATCACCAGCAGCGCTGACTGGGACGCTTGAATGATGAACGCAACACGAACCAGCATATAAACACCTGCTGCGACCATCGTCGCGGCGTGAATCAATGCGGAAATTGGCGTGGGACCTTCCATCGCGTCCGGCAACCAGACGTGAAGCGGAAACTGGGCTGATTTGCCAACTGCACCGCAGAAAATCAACAGGGCGACAATCGTCAGAAATAGCGGATGACCCGTCAATGTCGACATCCGCGGCGCGATCTCAGCGAAAACAATAGAGCCGGTCGCCATCCAGACCATTAGGATTCCAATCATGAATCCGAAATCACCAATGCGCGTGGTGATGAATGCTTTGTTGGCGGCATCTGCAGCGGCGTCGCGATAAAACCAGTGGCCGATCAAGACGTAAGAGGTAAAGCCGACCAATTCCCAAAAGATAAAGAGCATGATGAAATTGTTCGCTAAAACGATGCCGAGCATCGCAAACATGAAGAGCGACAGCGCCGCGAAGTA
>QHOK01000081.1 GCA_003218755.1 Verrucomicrobiota bacterium | reverse complement strand
CGCGACTCGCGCTCGAAAATCTGCATCGGAAAGAAATTGATAATCTTCGCCTTCAATTTCGCCGCCGCGCGGCGCTCGCGTGGTGCAGGAGACAGAATAAAAAAGATCGGGAGTTTGCCGAAGCGCTTCCACCAGCGTCGTCTTGCCCGCGCCTGAGGGCGCAGAAATGACAAAGAGAATTCCGTGGCGGCCGAACTGTTTACTCAAGATTTTGGACTTGCTCCCGAATCTTCTCCAATTCCGCTTTGCAGGCGACGACGCGCTGTGAAATGGCGGCGTCGTTAGCTTTTGCGCCGAGCGTGTTGAGCTCGCGAAAAATTTCCTGCGCGATGAATTCAAGCGTCCTACCGACCGGTTCATTCTTGCGCAGATGATGCGCGAATTGCGCAAGATGACTCTCTACGCGCGTCAATTCCTCCGAGACGTCAGCGCGATCGGCGAAGAAGGAAATTTCCTTCAGCACACGTTCGTCGTCGCTGGCAATAGGCATCCCGGCTTTTTGAATCCGATCGAGAAGAGCCGCGCGATACCTTTTGATCACGTCGGGATGCAGCGCGCGGACCTCTTTCAGTTTTTTCCGAATCGCTTTCAGGCGATGAATCAAATCTTTGGCCAGATGTTTGCCCTCGCGCTCTCGCATTTTGATTAGATCGGCAAGCGCGGCGCGCAGCGCGCGATCGATGGCGGGCCACGATTCTTCCGCGCTTACTACTTGCTCTGGAAAACGCATTACACCGGGAGCTTGAAGGATTGTGCTGACCGTGATCTCCCCGGGGGCGTTTAACTCCTCTTGCAATGCGCGCATCGCTTCGTGGTAGGAGCGGGCCAGCTCGGTATCGAGGGCCAGCTTGCGCACGCCGTTTGTGCCGCTGTGAAAGGTAATGGTGGCATTGGTCCGGCCGCGCGAAATATTTTCATTGATCGTTTGGCGAATGCGCGGCTCGAGTTCGGCCAGATCGCGCGGCAGATTAATCACGATGTCGCTCTGCTTCCGGTTCACGGAATTCAGTTCGACGCTGAATTTTGTCCCGCCGTGATCGGTCTCGCCGCGACCGTAGCCAGTCATGCTTCTCATTTTAGACTTTAGATTTTAGATTTTGGATGGCACCCGGGCGCAACGTCTTAATCGAAGCGGCGGTCATAGCAACAATTTCATTCGCTTCATTCAATAATGATCTGACTTTCTGCCGACAAACGAAGGCGTCGTCGGTTGAGCAATCGATCGCGTCTGCCGGCAATTTGAGCGCGACCATAGATGAAAGAGGCTATGCATTGCGCCAACGCTTCGCAAAGAAATTGTGCTCGTTGAAAAGCGGCGTGCCCTCCGCTATGGACCCGCTGTAAACCACTGGCAGCAGGAGCTGGTCGCAACCGTGATCTTCGGAATCACTTACGTTCTCATCAGCGGTCGACAACTCAAGATTCTGCCGTTGAATCGTCCCGCCGCGGCTCTGCTCGGTGCAGTATTGATGGTCTCCACCGGGGTAATGACACCGGAGCGCGCCTATCGCGCGGTCAACTATGACACCATCGTGCTCCTGCTCGCGATGATGCTGGTGTCCGCCTACCTTTCTCTCGCGCGTTTTTTCGAATGGGCCGCTGACGTTGTATTGGAATTTTCCCGCACACCGGGGCGACTCCTGCTTTATCTGATGCTCACGTCGGGAACTCTGTCGGCGTTGCTGGTGAATGACACGATCTGCTTGATGTTGACGCCGCTCGTCATCGCAGTAATCCGCCGCGGAAAACTCCCACTGCTGCCGTACCTGATCGCGCTCGCGACCAGCGCCAACATCGGCAGTGTTGCCACGCTCGTGGGCAATCCGCAGAACATGATCATCGGACATTTTTCCCGAATCCCATTTGCGCAATTTTCCCTGGCGCTCGCACCGGCGGCTGTTGTCGGCCTCGCGATCAACTTTATCATTTTGCGCATTGGCTTTCGAAGCGCTCTGCGAGCAGCAACAATCGAGCGGGAACCTCACCCTGTCCCGAAGCTTGATCGCATTCTGTTTGCGATCGTTTGCATTGTGTTTGTGTCGATCTTCGTCTGCTTCGTCGCTGGGCTGAATCTGGCGTGGACGGCACTTGCGGGCGCGGCCCTGGTGATGGTGCTCGCGCGTCGCGATACGCATGAAGTGCTCAAATTGGTCGATTGGCACTTGCTCGTGTTCTTTGCAGCGCTGTTTGTCGTGGTTGACGGATTGACCGACACCGGCCTGCCCGATGCCATTTATCGCCATCTGCAACTCGTCTTTGGATCAAGCGTGACAGCGCAGGCTTGGAATTTCACATGGTTTTCCATAGCCGGATCGAACATTTTCTCGAACGTGCCGTTCGTGCTTGTGGCGGGAAAATGGATCACGCGCTTTGCCGAACCGGTCTTGATGTGGAAAGTGCTCGCGTTGGCGACGACATTTGCTGGCAATCTCACCATCATTGGTTCCGTCGCCAACATGATCGTAGTGGAATCTGCGCGCGAACATCTGGAAATCGGCTTCTGGGATTATGCGCGCTTTGGTATCCCAATCACGGTCCTGACGACCGTCGCCGGCATGCTCGTGCTGCTGATACTTCGCTGAGAAGATAACGCACCGCCGTTCGATGCGGCGAAGGGATGGGAATCGACTCGAGCGAATCGATACTGATCCAGTGTTGTGAGTCCTCATTGATCTTCCGACGGCGACGCGTGTAAACGTTCAATGCAACGCGATGGTTGGTGAACGGAAAGATCGACGCGTACACCGGAGGTTCATCTGGCGATCGTTTTCGCAGCGTTGGCAAGATCCACATGCCGCACCAGCGTTCACGAGCTTTCTGAAGCAGAATTCTATTCGGTTGAACGATAAACGCGTGATTTTCGGTTAGCCGTAATGTTGGAGACCGCATTTTCTTTATTGGAAGACTTTCCGGATTTTTTGCACGGCAGAATTTTTTCACGGGACAAATCCCGCACTCTGGCTGGCACGGAAGACAAACCAGCGCGCCGAGATCGACCAGCGCCGAATTGTAGATGCGGGC